>JBEKVP010000187.1:0-5449 GCA_049513935.1 Steroidobacteraceae bacterium | reverse complement strand
GTCTCATGGGCAAACGCTGGGCATGGATGGCCGGCTGGGTGTATGCGTGGGCGCTTTGCTGCACCATGGCGGGCGCGGCCACGGGCGTCGCTCCATTCCTCGCTCAATTGTTCGGAGCCGACTCGACGCCGCTCGCCACCACCCTGATCGCTCTGGTGCTCATCGCCTTGACGACGGTCCTGAACTTGAGCGGCACGCGGCTGCTCGCGCGCGTCGCGATGTTCGGCTTCATCTGCGAGCTGGTCGGCGCGATCATCGTCGGCGGATATCTATTGCTGTTCGCCCGGCACCAGCCGCTGAAGATTCTGGTGGACACGAGCTTCGTGCACACCGGCGGCAGCTACTGGCCCGCGTTTCTCGCCTCTTCCCTCGCCGCGATGTTCTGCTACTACGGCTTCGAGGCGTGCGGAGATGTCGCGGAGGAGACGCCCGACCCGAGCCGCATGATCCCCAAAGCCATGCGCATGACCATCTACATCGGCGGCGCGGCCGCCATCTGGGTGTGTCTCGCGTTCGTGCTCTCGATCCCGGATATCGGCGCGGTGATGTCGGGCAAGGACACCGACCCCATCGTGACGCTGCTCAAGGCATCGATGGGCGAGGTGGGCTTTCGCGCCGTGATCGTGGTCGTGCTGATCTCGTTCATCTCCTGCCTCCTGAGCTTGCAGGCGGCGGCGAGCCGCCTGATCTTCGCGTATGCGCGTGATCAGATGATCTTCGCGAGCCGGTTCTTCTGCCGCATGTCGCCGGGTCGTCACGTTCCCTCGAACGCCCTCTGGACCATGGGCGCGATCCCGGCGTTGATCGCGCTTTCCGCGCTCGGGCTCGAGAATGCGATCGCCACCATCATCAGCTTCGCCTCGGTCGGCATTTACATCGCGTTCCAGATGATCGTGCTCGCCGCCCTGGTGGCGCGAGCGCAGGGGTGGAGGCCGGCAGGCCCCTTCAGGCTCGAGGGATGGGGCTGGATCGTGAACCTGCTCGCGCTCGTCTACGGGATCGGCGCCATCACCAACATCCTGTGGCCGCGCTCGGGGCCCGGCGACCCCTGGTACGTCCCCTACGGAATGCTCGCAACGACGGCCGGAATCGTCGTGCTGGGAGGCGTCTACATGGTTCTCGCGCGGCCCTACGAGCGCGGCAACGCGCCCGCCGGCGATGCACACCGGTTAGGGGTAGGGACCGGCAGTGGCGTCGTTGCCCCCATCGACGCTTAAGGCAGCGCCGGTGACGTAGCTCGCATGGTCCGACGCCAGGAAATGCACGCAACGCGCGACCTCCACCGGCTGTGCCAAGCGCCGCATGGGAATCCCGGCCGCGAGCTCGCGCAAGTTGGCTGCGGCGTCGCCGCCACGGGTCGCCAGGATCTCGTCCACCATGCGCGTGTGGATCTCGCCCGGGCACACCGAGTTCACCCGGATGTTGTCGGCGGCGTGATCGAGCGCCATGCAGCGGGTGATCTGTATGACCGCGCCCTTGCTCGCGCAGTAGGCCACGTGCCTGGGCTCGCCGTTCTGCCCCCACTCCGAAGCCACGTTCACGATGACCCCACCGCCTCTGGACTTCATGTGCTTGACCGCCGCGCGGCTCAGATAGAACAGTGCGTTGACGTTGACCGCCATGGTGTCGAGCCACTGCGCGTTCGAGGTATCGGGTGCGCTGGCCGTGTACAGAATGCCCGCGTTGTTCACCAGCACGTGGAGTCCTCCGAGCCGCTCGATGGTATCGTCGACGAGACGCTCGCATGCACCCTCGGCGCGCAGATCCGCGGGGAGGAACTGCGCGCGGCCGCCCGCGGCCGCGATGGCGGCGACCACCCGCTGGCCGCGCTCGCGGTCGCGGCCGCTCACCATCACCGCGGCGCCCGACTCGGCGAACACGTGCGCGCACGCCTCGCCGATCCCGCTGGTCGATCCGGTCACCAACACTACTTTTTTCGCAAAGCTCATTTCAGCGCACTCCGCCGCCTGGAGCGGGTCCGCGCCCCGCGGCGCTGAGTATAGGGGAGAAGCCATGGCTCGAGATCCAAAGCATGACGTGCTGTTCGAAGCGGTGAAGATCGGCCCCAAGCAGATGCGCAACCGGTTCTGGCAAACATCGCATTGCGCCGGCCCGGGCTCGGAGCGGCCCGGCTCACAAGCGCACTTCCGCGGCATGAAGGCCGAGGGAGGCTGGGGTGTCGTGTTCACCGAGTTTTGCTCCATTCACCCGGAATCCGACGAGTACCCGTTCACCTCGGCGCGCATCTGGGATCAGGGCGACGTGCGCAACTTAGGCTACATGTGCGAGATCGCGCATCGCCACAAGAGCCTCGCCGGCATCCAGCTCTGGTACAGCGGGGGCAACGCCCCGGGCCTCGAGTCGCGCGAGACCGGACGCAGTCCCAGTCAATGGCTCTCCCCGCTGTTCGCGACTCGCTCGACATACGGCTACGAGATGGACGAGTCGGACATCAAGAGCGTCATCAACATGTACGTCGAGGCCGGCAAGCGCGCGGAGCAGGCCGGATTCGATCTGCTCGAGGTCTCCGCGGGCGACGACACCCTGCCGATCCAGTTCCTGGAACCGCGCTTCAATCAACGCGCCGACCGCTACGGCGGCAGTTTCGCCAACCGGTCGCGCTTCTACATCGAGCTGCTGCATGCTCTGAAGCGCAATCTCGGGGATCGCTGCGCAATCACGACGCGATTCGAGATGGACACCCTGCACGGGCCCGAAGGCGTCGAGGCGCACCAGGACGGCGTGCGGATGCTCGAGCTGTTCCGGCGCGAGGGCGTGGTGGATCTGGTCGCGCTCAAGATCGGCGACTACGCGGAGTGGGGCGAGGACGCGGGCGCATCGCGCTACCGCAAGTCGGGCTGGATGACTCCTTTCATCAAGCAGGGCAAGTCCATTCTGGGCGCGGCCATTCCGGTGGTGGGCAACGGGCGCCTGACCAGCCCTGACGACATGGTTGCCCTGATACGGGGAGGCGTGCTCGACATCATCGGCGCTGCGCGCCCCTCGATCGCCGACCCGTTCCTGCCGACCAAGATTTCCGAGGGCCGATTGGAAGACATCCGCGAGTGCATCGGCTGCAACATCTGCGTGTCCAAGTTCCAGCAAGGCGGGCAGATCATGTGCACCCAGAACGTGACCGTGGGTGAGGAGTACCGGCGCGGCTGGCATCCCGAGAAGTTCACTGCCGCCCAGAGCCCCTGCAGCGTGCTCGTGGTCGGCGGCGGTCCCGCGGGCATGGAATGCGCGCGTGTGCTGGGTGAGCGTGGCTACACGGTGCACCTGCGTGAGGCCGAGAGCGAGCTCGGCGGGCACTGGAGATTCATCGCAACGCTCCCGCGCCTCGCCGAGTGGGCGCGGGTCATCGCTTATCGCGAGAACCAGTTGCGCAAGCTCGAGAAGCAGGTGCAAGTGCACCGGGGCGTTGGCGCCATGACGGCCGATGAGGTGCTGCGCTATGGCGCCGACCGGGTGGTGCTCGCGACCGGCTATCATTGGTGCAATGACGGCCGCGGCGCGAACTACGGCCCGATCCCGGGAGCCGACGACTCGCTGCCGCACGTCCTCACGCCTACCCAAGTGATGCGCGGCAAGGCGGTGCCGGGGAAGCGCGCGCTCGTCCTGGATGGCGACGGCCACTTCATGGGCATCGCACTTGCCGAATTGCTCGCCAACCAGGGCAAGCAAGTCACCTATGTTTGCGACGCATCCGACGTCGCCGAATACGGTGTCTTCACCATGGAGTCGGCGAACAACAAGCGCATGCTGTTCGAGAAGGGGATCAAGACCTACTGCAACCATTGGGTCGAGCGCATCGAGCCCGGGAAGGCGCGCATCACGTACCTCTACAAGTACGGACCGGATCTCTTGGGTCCGAGCCCCGGCCGCGTGCCACGGCGCGACAACGAAGGCGAGTTCGATCTCGAAGTCGATGCGGTGATCCTCGTGACCGCGCGCTTCTCCGAGAATCGTCTGTGGCGGGAACTCAAGGCGCGCAAGGCCGAGTGGGCGGGGAACGATATACAGGACATATTCCGGGTCGGCGATTGCAAGGCACCCGTTCAGCTCAACCAGGCGATGTGGGACGCACATCGCCTGGCGCGCGAATTCGATAGCCCTCACCCGGCTTATCCGCTACCGTGGATTCGCGAGCGGCAGCTCTGGGGAGGCGACACGGTGCCCAAATTGGGTGACACGCGCGTCAACGTCGAGGCCGGGTAGTTTCAACACGAAGGTACCAGCGAATGGTGGAGACGAATCCGACGACGGCGACGCCGGGCAAGAACGAGCTTAGTAGGTCCCTCAAGGGCCGGCACCTCGCGATGATCTCGATCGGCGGCATCATCGGGGCCGGCCTGTTCGTGAGCAGCAGCACCTCGATCATCGCCGGCGGGCCCGCGAGCTTCTTGAGCTACGCGATCTGCGGCCTGCTCATTTTGCTGGTCATGCGCATGCTCGGAGAGATGGCGACCGCTTTGCCCCACGTGCGATCGTTCACCGAGTTTGCACGCGCCGGCTTGGGCGACGGCGCCGGATTCGTCGTCGGGTGGCTCTACTGGTACTTCTGGGTGCTCGTCGTTCCCGTCGAGGCGATCGCCGGCGCGAAGATCCTCAAGCTGTGGCTGCCCTTTCTCTCCCCGCTCGAGATCGGGCTCGCTTTGATGGCGGTCATGACCGGCGTCAATCTCATGTCGGCGCGCTCCTATGCCGAGTTCGAGTTCTGGTTCGCCTCCATCAAGGTGGCTGCCATCATCGTGTTCATCGTGATCGCGGCCTCCTTCGCCTTTGGCTGGACGGCCCCGCACGGATCCACGTTCGGCAATCTCGTCGATCATGGGGGCTTCACCCCGCACGGCTGGATCGCGGTGCTGGCCGCCGTACCCACCGTGTTCTTCGCGATGACCGGCGCGGAAATTACCACCATTGCGGCGGCGGAATCGGCGGAGCCCGGCCGCGCCGTGGCGCGGATGGGTGCGGCGGTGATCTGGCGGATCCTGGTCTTCTATGTGGTCTCGGTGTTCTTCATCGTATCGGTGACCCCCTGGGACACGGTGCGCTCGGGCGAGTCGCCGTTCACCCTCGCGCTCAATACGATGCACGTGCCTTGGGCCCCGGAGATCATGACCGTGATCATCCTGACGGCCGTGCTCTCGTGCCTGAATTCGGCGTTCTATGTGAGCTCGCGGGTGCTGTTCATCCTGGCCGACCGCGGCGACGCCCCGCAAATGCTGGTCAAACTGAACGCCCGGCGCGTGCCGGTGGGCTCGGTGCTCATGGGTGCGGCCGCGGGATTCCTGGGGATCATCGCCGCCACCCAGGCGCCGCAAAGGGTGTTCGATTTTCTGGTGAGCTCCTCGGGGGCTCTCATAGTCTATGTCTACATGACCATCGCGGTCGCGCAGATCAACTTGCGCAGGCAGCGTGAGCGCTCCCACGCGAATCCCCCGCCGGT
>JBEKVP010000186.1:0-5456 GCA_049513935.1 Steroidobacteraceae bacterium | reverse complement strand
TCCGAGGGCGGGGCGCCGCGCCAGCTCACCTTCTACCCGACGCCGGGTCCGTTGCCCGACCGCTGGGGCTACGACAACCAGGTCTACGGCTGGACGCCCGACGGCACCGCGGTCTTGTTCCGCTCGACGCGCGACAGTCACAGCCACACCGATTGCAAGCTCTACACCGTGCCCGCGCGCGGCGGCGCCGCGACTGCGCTGCCGATGCCGCTCTCGGGCGCCGGGCATTATTCTCCCGACGGCAAGCGCATCGTCTACTCGCCGTTGTGGCGCGACTTCCGCAGCGAGAAGCGCTACCAGGGCGGTTGGGCCAACGATCTCTATATTTTCGACCTCGAGCATCCCTCGCTCGTGCAGGTCACCGACGATCCGCGCACGGACCGCGACCCGATGTGGATCGGCTCGGCCGTCTATTTCAACTCCGACCGGAGCGGCGTGTTCAACCTCTACCGCTACGACATCGCAAAGCGAGAGACCACGCAGGTGACGCATTACACGGACTGGGACGTACGCTGGCCGAGCGCGGATGCCGACGGTCAAATCGTCTACGAATTGGACGGCGAGCTGCATGTGTACGACACGCGCGAAGGCTCGGACCGCAAGCTCGCGATCGCGGTCCCGACCGACGATACCACCCAGCGGCCGCAGGCGGTGAACGCCGCCGACAACATCGAGAGCGAATCCATCAACCCCTTGGGCGAGCGGCTCGTGGTCGTGGCCCGCGGGGACGTGTTCACAGTTCCCGTCGAGCATGGGGTCACGCGCAACCTCACGCATTCCTCGAACGCCCACGATCGCGAAGCCGCCTGGTCGAGCGACGGCAAGCGGCTGGCGTTCGTATCCGATCGGAGCGGCGAGGAAGAGGTCTACGTCCAAATCCAGGACGGCAGCGCGGCGGCGGCCCAAGTGACGTTCGACTCGAAGGGGCGCTACTACGCGCCGCGCTGGTCGGGCGACGACAAGCGGATTTCGGTCGCGGATCAGACGGGGCGGCTGTATGTGATCGATATCGCCGCCAGGCGCCGCATCGAAATCGCGAAGGACCCGCTCGACCTCACGCTCGACTATCAGTGGTCGCCGGACGGCCGGTTCCTGGGCTACACGCTCAATGAGGCCAACGGTTACTCGGGGGTGTTCATCTGGTCGGCGGCCGATGGGGTGTCCCGGCGTGTCACTCCGGAATTCTTCAACGCGCAATCGCCGTCCTGGGCGCCGAACGGCGAGCTTCTGTATTTCTTGAGCGCCCGGGAATATCCACCGCTCATCAGCACCGTCGAATTCAACTTCGCGACCGACCGGCAGATCGGCATATTCGCGCTGGCGCTGCGTCGGGGCGTGAAGAACCCCTTTGGCGTGCGCGACGACGAGCCGGGCGACGACAAGAAGGACTCCGACAAGGACGACGCGAAGGACGACGCGAAGAAGGACGGCAGGGACAAGGCAAGCGGCAACGACAAGACCCGGACGAAGGCCGCCGTTAAGATCGAGTTCGACGGCATCATGCAGCGGGTGATCCGCGTGCCGGTGGAAGCCGACGACCTGAGTGAATTGCACGTGAGCGACGAGACGCTGCTGTATCAACGGAATGGACCGTTCTATTACGGGCGCGATTCGAGCGTGAAGCCCAGCGTCGTCGCGTATTCGATCAAGGATCGCGAGGCCAGGACGGTCGCGGAGGATGTGACCTCCTGGTCGGCGACGGCTGACGGCAAGCACGTGCTCGCGCGGCTCGCCTCGAAGGAAATGAAGTATTACGAGGTTCCGAAGAGCGACGACGGCAAGAGCGAGGACGCCAAGAGCGTCTCGCTGGCGGGCCTCGCGACGACGCGCGTGCCGGCCGAGGAATGGCGCGAGATTTTCGCGGAAGTGTGGCGGCGCTACCGCGATTATTTCTATGTCTCGAACATGCATGGCTACGACTGGGCGGCGCTGCGCCGCAAATACGAGCCGCTGGTCGAGCACGTGGGGCATCGAGCGGATCTCAACTACGTGATCGCCGAGATGATTTCCGAATTGACGGTGCAGCATGCCTACATCGAGGGGGGCGACCTCGGGCTGCCCAAGCGGCCGTTCGTGGCGCTCCCGGGCGCGCTGTTCGAGCTCGATGCGAAATCCGGGCGCTACCGCATCGCGAAGATCTACGCCGGCCAGAACGAAGAGGAGCGTTACCGCTCGCCGCTCACCGAAGTGGGCGTCGATGCGCACGTCGGCGATTACGTGCTCGCGATCAACGGGCGCGAGCTCAATGCGGGCACCGATCCTTATCAGCTCTTGCAGGCGCCCGCGGATCAGCCCGCGGAATGGCGGGTCGCGGCGACGCCGGACGGCAAGTCCGCGCGCACCATACGCTACCGGCCCCTTGCAAGCGAGGCGGACCTGCGGTACCTCGAGTGGGCGGCGGCAAATCGGGCCCGCGTCGATCGCATGAGCCAGAACCGCATCGGCTATATTCACATTCCCGACATGGGCGAGGCCGGCATACGCGAGTTCGTCAAATGGTGGTTCCCGCAGGTGCGTAAAGAGGCAATCGTAGTCGACGAGCGCGACAACGGCGGCGGCAATATCTCGGAAATGCTGATCGAGCGGCTCGCCCGCACGCTGCACGGCACCAGCTTCGCACGCAATCACGATGTCGCGGACACCTATCCGCACGTGGTGCAGCTCGGACCGAAAGTCGCGCTGATCAACGAGGACACCGCCTCCGACGGTGATATCTTCGCCAGCGAGTTCCGGGACTACAAGATCGGGCCGCTGATCGGCAAGCGCACCTGGGGCGGCGCGGTCGGTATCACGGACCACGGACCGCTGCTCGACGGCGGAATCGTGTTCGTCCCGGAATTCGGCACAGCCAATGCCGAGGGGCGATGGATCATCGAGGGCCACGGCGTCGATCCCGACATCGTGGTCGAGCAGGACCCGGTCGAGGTCTTGCGGGGCCGCGATCCGCAGCTCGAGCGCGGCGTCGAGGAGCTCATGAAGCTCTTGCCGGCCGCGCCTCGCGGCCTGCCGGAACGTCCCGCGGCGCCCATCAAGACGGAAGCTCACTAGCCATGTCCGAACTCGCCACACTCGGACTCGCCCGGTCTTCCGATGCGCTCGAGATCGCGGAAATGTCGCGCGACTTGATCGAATACGGCCTCGACTGGTCGTGGACCCCATCGCGCGTGCGTCGATCCATCTCGGGTCGCGAATCTTCGGTCTTGGTCGCCCGGCGCCAGCGCCGGATCGCCGCGTTCGCCATCATGCACTTCGGCGACGAGAGCGCGCATCTTAATCTTCTCGCGGTCGCCGCGAGCCATCGCCGCCAAGGCCTCGGCCGCCAGCTCGTGGATTGGCTCACGGCCACGGCGATCGAAGCCGGCATCTTTCGCATCGACCTGGAGTTGCGCGCCCAGAATCATGCCGCGCGGGAATTTTACGAGCGCATCGGCTTCGACGCGCTGAATGTCATCCCGGGCTACTACCAGGGGCGCGAGCCGGCGCTGCGGATGACGCGGCGCCTCGGCAGGAGTGCCGCGCCATGAGCGCAAAGATGCGCTTGCGCCCGTTCGGCTCGACTCGCCGCGAGGTGGCTGTCGTCGGTCAGGGCTCGTGGCGGTCCGAGGAGTCATCCGCCGCGGACGCCGTCGTGGCGCTGCGCCGCGGGCTCGATCTCGGCATGACGCACATCGATACGGCGGAGATGTACGGCTCGGGCGCCGCGGAGAAAATCGTCGGCCAGGCGATCGCCGGCCGGCGCGATGAGGTGTTCCTCGTCTCCAAGGTATTGCCGAGCCATGCGCGCAAGCGCGCCACGATCGCCGCCTGCGAGAGCTCCCTCGCGCGACTCAAGACCGACAGGCTCGATTGCTATTTGCTCCATTGGCCGAGCCAGTATCCGCTCGAGGAAACGATCGAGGCCTTCGCGGCGCTGGTGACGAGCGGCAAGATCCTCTCGTGGGGCGTGAGCAACTTCGACGTCGACGATCTCGAGCAGGTCTTGGCCATCGCCGGCAAAGGCCACCCCGCGTGCAACCAGGTGCTCTATCATCTCGAGGAGCGTGCCATCGAGCACGAGGTGCTGCCTTGGTGCCGCAAGCACGGAGCCGCGGTCGTCGCGTATACGCCCTATGGCCAATCGGCCGGCGCGTTCGATCCGAAAACCCGGCACGGTCGCGTTCTTCATGAGATTGCCGCGGCTCACGGAGCCACCGCCCGGCAAGTCGCGCTCGCGTTCCTGTTGCGCCATCCCGATACCTTCGTCATCCCGAAGGCGTCCGACATCGCGCACGTCGAGGAGAACGCCGGGGCCGCCGCCCTATCGCTCACGGATGCCGAAGCGGCGCACATCGCATCGGCGTTTCCGCTCGGCAAGCCGCGTCCGCTCCCGATGATCTAATTCCGACGTCGCGATGGAGCCCGCCCCGTAGACGCCTCACCGATCGCGTTGGAGCATGTGCGGACCCGCGGCGGCCACGTCGGTCGTGCCCGTCAGAGCGAGCGTCACCTTAAGCTGGTCGCGCAAGATCGTGAGGGCGAGGTCGACGCCCGGTCCGCCGCGCGCCGCCAGTGCAAAAAGAAAGGATTTGCCGATCAATGCGCCGCGCGCGCCGAGCGCAAGCGCCTTGGCGATATCCTGGCCGGAGCGGATACCGCCGTCGAACAGTACCTCGCACCGCCCGCCGATCGCCTCGGCGATCTCCGCTAACACGGAAATCGAGGACGGTGCCCCGTCCAGTTGGCGGCCGCCGTGGTTCGATACCACGACGGCGTCCGCGCCGCAGGCAAGCGCAAAGCGCGCGTCCTCGGCATCCATCACGCCCTTCAAGATCAAGCGTCCGGGCCATCGGCTGCGAACCCACTCGACGTCGCGCCAGTTCGCGCTGGGGTCGAACTGCCTCTGGGTCCACTCGGCCAGTGTCTTGATGCCGCTTGCGCCGCCGATGTGGCCGACCAAATTGCCGAAGGTGCGGCGCTTGCCGAACAGTACCTTGAGCGCCCAGGCGGGTTTGGTCGCCACCTCGAGTGCATTCTTGAGCGTGAGCCGCGGCGGAATGGACAGGCCGTTGCGCGGGTCGCGCCTCCGCTCCGCGATGACCTGCAGATCCAAGGTCAACATCAGCGCCGAGCACTGCGCAGCGATCGCCCGCTCGATGAGCTCCTGATTGAATCCGCGGTCGCGCATCAGGTACTGCTGGAACCAGAACGGCTGCTTCGTCGCCTCGCGCACATCCTCGATCGAGCAGATCGACATGGTGCTGAGGCAGAACGGAATGCCGAACGCCGCCGCCGCGCGCGCTCCCAGGATCTCGCCGTTGGCGTGGAACAGACCCGCGAGTCCGGTGGGCGCGATGGCGAGCGGCATCGAGGCTGCGCACCCCGCGAGCGTGGTACCGAGCTTTACGTCGGAGACATCGACCATGACGCGCTGGCGAAACCTGATGGCGTCGAGGTCCGCTGTGTTGGCACGCAGCGTC
>JBEKVP010000185.1:0-5461 GCA_049513935.1 Steroidobacteraceae bacterium | reverse complement strand
AGCCTCACGCGCGACGTGGCGCGCTACGCGACGGATGCGGGGGCGAGGACGGCGATCGTCGCGCAGGAGTTGTTCCCGCGCGTCGAGCCGTTGCTTTCGGCGCCGCAGCGCCTCGAGCACGTGATCGTGGCCGCCTATTCGGATTACCTGAAGCGGCCGACGAGCCTCGCGGTTCCGGACTTCGTGGCGGCGCCGCGCGCCGCTGCGAGCGGGCCTGGAGTGACTGCGTGGGCGCGCGTGCTCGAGCGCGCTCTCAAGCCCGGTCCGCTGCTCGCGGGTCCCGACGATCTCTGCGTCATGCCCTACACCTCGGGCACCACCGGCGTGCCGCGCGGGTGCATGCACACGCACCGCACGACCATGTACACCACCGTCGCCACCATGCGCTGGTTCGACATTCAACCCGAGCGGATATTTCTCTCGGTGGCGCCGTTCTTTCACGTCACCGGCATGCAGGGCGGCATGAACGGTCCGCTCTACGCCGGCTGCACGATGGTGCTCTTGCCCCGTTGGGACCGCGACGCCGCGGCGGCTTGCATCGAGCGCTACCGCATCGTCGGACTGGGTGCCATTCCCACCATGGTGCAGGACTTCCTCTCGAATCCGCAGCTCGCGCGCTACGATCTCTCCTCGCTGCGCTACATGAGCGGCGGCGGCTCGGCGATGCCCGCCGCGGTCGCGCAGCGGCTCGAGAACATGGGCGTGCCGTTCGTCGAGGGCTACGGTCTTTCGGAGACCATCGCACCGACCCACTTCAATCCGCCGGACCGTCCGAAGAAGCAGTGCCTCGGCATACCGATCTACGATGTCGATTCGCGCGTGGTCGATCCCGAGACGCTGCGCGAGTTGCCCGAGGGCGAAGCGGGCGAGATCGTGACGCACGGTCCCCAGGTGTTCTTGGGGTACTGGAACAACCCCGAAGCGACGGCGGCGGCATTTGCCGAGATCGACGGCAAGCGATTCCTGCGCACGGGCGATCTCGGCCGGACCGACGAGGACGGCTACTTCTTCATGGTCGACCGGCTCAAGCGCATGATCAACGCGGCGGGCTTCAAAGTGTGGCCGGCCGAGGTCGAATCCCTCATGTACCGCCATCCGGCCGTGCAGGAGGCCTGCGTGATCGCGGCGCGCGATGCGCGGCGCGGCGAGACCGTGAAGGCGTTGATCGTGCTCAAAGAGGACTGGCGCGGACGCGTCGCGGACTCCGACATCATCGACTGGTGCCGGCAGAACATGGCCGCCTACAAGATCCCGCGGCTGGTCGAGTTCGCCGACACGCTGCCGAAGTCCGGGGCGGGAAAGATCCTCTGGCGCGAATTACAGGAGCGCGAGTACGCCGCCCCTTAATAGCACTGCTCGTTAGTACCCCTTGGATGCGCAACCCCCGCATCGGCGGTGTGCATTCACAGCGAAAGTCCCCAGCGAACGACCTGGACGTGCGTGTTGCCGTCGCTTCCACGGTAGGAGTACGCGGTGACGAAGATCCCGTCCGCGGTCTGCACGGTATTGCCAAATCCGCCGCCGCTCGACTCGTTCGCGGGTGTTTCTTCATCGAGCAGCAGGATGTCGCTCTTGAAGTTCAGCGCATAGCTCGTGCTGGTCGCGGTGCCCAGTACCGCTTGCACACCCAACTGCGGCTGCAGTACGCGAACGGTATACGTGAAAAGCACGTTGGCACCCGAGAGATGCAGCAGCGACGGATACATTTCGCCGTACGTCGAGCCCAACGGTGGATCTAGCGTCCAAGTGGCGCCGTCATCATGCGAGCGAAAGAGTGACAGCCGGTTGGTGTTGTCATCGCTTGCGCTGTTGGGTGGGTACTGTGTGCCGGGGATCGGCGGCAACGCCATCGCATAGCCGCGCTGAAAGCCCAATAGATCGCCATTCGGCGCGAGCGTGAACCAGAACTCTCCGAGCCACGGTACACCGTTCGCCGCCTCGTTATAGCCAGCCGGCGCCTGCACTTGCAGCGTCTTGTCCCAGGTCAGGCCCTCGTCCTGCGAGCGCCACAGGTAATCAACGTTGGTTCCGGCACCGACGCCCAACAGGAGCGTGCCGCCGGGCAGCTCGATGAGATTGCGGCTCGTTCTCGTAATAGTCCGCGTTCCCGGCGGTAGGCTAGGGACGTCTTCGCTCAGGATCGGCATACTCGTCCAGGTGTTACCGCCGTCTTCAGACCGATACACGACGGCGTATGTGTAGCCTTCGGTATTGCGGTAGTCGGCTGAGCTAACTCCTGCCGTCAGAAATAACGTGCCGTCACGGAGTAGTGTGAAGTAGGGCTCCCCTCCCAACAGCGGCAACGTATCGCGCGTCCCCCATGTCTGGCCGCCGTCCTCGGACCGATACATAATCATTTTTTCTTGAAACGTACCGTTGGGATTCGTGACCGACTGGTACATCACCAGCAGCATTTCACCCGATGCCAAGATAACGAGATCAGGCTTGTAATCTCCGGTGAGCCCGACAGGCACGCGCTGCGCCGGTATCTGCGCAGGAAGCGTAACTGGATCGCGAACGTTTATGACGTCCGGCCACGCGGGCGCATTTGCACCGCCTCCGCTGCTCAAGCCGTTGCACCCGGAAAGGGTGGTCGCCACTACGATCACTGGAAAGACCGCGCGCAGCATGCCGAGTCACTCCTGGCCTGAGCTGGGCAGTGGCCGCAGGGGCCCATTGACCGGGTCGACCGAGATCGGCCGACAATTGCTGCCGGCGGGCTTGCCCTCGAAACGCTCACGGATCCACGCAAGCTGATCCGGCGTGGATTTTTCCATGGTCGGATCGTGGTCGAGGCCCGGATACGAGCGAAACGTCAACGCGCTGCGGCGCTCGCACGCCTTGCGCACCGAGCCCTGGAGCGATGCGATCGGTACTGTCTGATCCGCCTCGCCGGCGATCACCAGCATCGGTCCGCCGATGGCAGCCGACCCAAGCTCGTCGGTCTTGAAGAACCGCTCGGCCGCGGGCGTCTTGTCCCAGCCTTCCTTCAAGACCTTGCCGGGTGGTGCCTTCAGGAAGCTTGCGTACGCATAGTCCCAGCACCCCTTGGTGGTCGCATCCTTGTAGCGCTCGAGCGCCGCGCCCTCGAGCATGTCCTGCGGCCTGAAGCTCGGACTTTGGGTGTGGATGGCGTACGCCATGTAGGTCAGATAAAACGCCATGCCCTGCGGGTCGTCCATGCTCGAGAGAATGGCGCGCAGATCGCCCGCGCCCGCGACCGACACGGCGCCGAGATAATCGGGATCGCGCAGCGTCGCCTGCATCTCGGCGACGCTCCACGCCGCAACGCCGCCCTGCGAATGACCGTCCACGACCCATTTGCGCCCGAGCGCAGGCACCGCGGCGCGCGCCGCCGGGACGGAGTAGATCACGTCGCGGCCTTGCGCGATCTTGTTCACGTACTCGTGCGGACCGGCCGTGCCGAGACCGTGATAGTCGGTCGCCACCACGGCAAATCCCGCACGCACCATCGGCATCAATCCTTCCTCGCCGTAGGCCACGTCCTTCTGCAGCGAAGGCGCGCACATGCGCGCGACACCCGTGGTCCCGTGGGCCCATGCGATCACCGGCCAGCCGCTGGGCGGCGCCGCACCCGCCGGGATGAGCACGACGCCGGAGGTTGCGACATCGGTGCCCTCCGAGCTCAACGAGTGATAGAGAATGCGCACCGCGCTCGCGCCCGCCGGAAGCTTGTAGTCCGCGAAAGGCTCCTGACGCAGCAGATCGCCGGGCTTCGACGCGGTGAGCGACGGCGTCTCGTAGAACGCCGTGCGCGGCAATGCGTCGTCGTGCTCCATGCGGATCGCCTCGGCCAGCGAGTGCGGCATCGCAGGCTCATCGCCGTGCGCCCTGCGCGCCCCCCCGCCCACGGCCAGCGCAGCGAAAAACAATACGAACACGCGGGCGGATGAGCGGGGAATGTTGCGCATGGCGTCAGCTTGTTGTGGTTGGGGATCGTCAGTCTACTAAAAAATGCCCATGGCAACGCCGGCAGCCAAGGTCGCGCCAAGCTCGGCGCACCGCGCGAGTTCCGCCGCGGGAATTTCCTTGGGACTCAGGATCTTCTCCGGCGTCTGCGCATGCGTACAGACGATCACCGGCGGAGCCACCGCGCGCAGCCGCCATCCGGTCGCGATCCGCGCGATCTGTTCGGCGGCCTGGCGGCCGTCGCTCCCGGCGCAGATCAGCAGCCCGTAGGGCCGGCCGTTCAGCCGGTCGAGCGCCGCGTAGTAGGTGCGGTCGAAGAAATCCTTCATCTGCCCGGACATGGCGGCCAGATTCTCGGGGGTCGCAAACAAATAGCCGTCGGCTGCGAGTACGTCCGAAGCTTGCGTATCCGCCGCGCGCAGCATCGGTACCGCGAGGTCGGGCTCGGCGCCGGCCGCTTCGGCGGCGGCGCGCGCCATCTGCAGCGTACCGCCGGTCATCGAGTGATAGACGATCAACAGCGTTCTCATGCTTCGAACCAGCGGCTCTTTCGCGAATCCTACTCTTTGCGTACTCTTTGGGGGCGACGACTCTCATTGTGGAGCGGAGCGATGAAATACCGCAAACTCGGCGCGAGCGACCTCATCGTATCGGAGATCGCCTTCGGATCGTGGCTCACCTTCTCGGAATCCCGCCGCCGGGAGAGCGCGATCGCCTGCGTGCGGCGCGCATTCGACCGCGGCGTCACCTTGTTCGACACGGCGAATGTCTACGCCCACGGGGTCGCCGAGCGCGTGCTCGGCGATGCGCTGCAAGGGATCGGCCGCGACAGCTACGTGCTCGCCACCAAGCTCTACTTCCCGATGAGCGATACCGATCGCGGGCTCTCCCGCGCGCAGATCCACAAGCAGATCGACGCCTCGCTCGCGCGCCTCCGGGTCTCGTACGTCGATCTCTATCAATGCCACCGCTACGACTCGGAGACTCCACTCGAGGAGACCATGCAAGCGCTGACGGAGGTGGTGCGTGCGGGCAAGGCGCGCTACATCGGCTTCTCCGAATGGCCCATCGACCGCATCGAGGCCGCGCTCGCGCTGCCGAACGCCGCTAAGTTCGTCTCGAGCCAGCCTCAATATTCGCTCCTGCATCGCGGACCGGAGCGCTCGCTCTTGCCCTTGTGCGAGCGCTCGGGCATCTCGCAGATCGTGTGGTCGCCGCTCGCTCAGGGCGTATTGACCGGGAAATACGCGCCGGGGGCGCCCGTGCCGCCCGAGAGCCGCGCGGCCGACGACAAAATCAAGGGCTTCCTGAATCCCGCCTGGTTCAAGCCACGGGTGCTCGAGGCGGTGCGCGCCATCCAGCCGCTCGCCGCCGAGGCCGGGCTGACGCTCGCACAGTTCGCGCTCGCGTGGGTGCTGCGAAAGCCCAACGTGGCCGCCGCGATCGTCGGCGCCACGCGGCCCGAGCAGATCGACGAGAATGTCGCCGCGAGCGGACATCCGCTCCCGTCTGATCTCGCGGCGCAGGCAGA
>JBEKVP010000184.1:0-5492 GCA_049513935.1 Steroidobacteraceae bacterium | reverse complement strand
GCGAAGTGAGCTGGAAGTTCACCGATGTCTTGAAGTTCACAGCCGGGCTACGCTACTCGGACCTTCAGTACTACGGCGTGGTGCAGGAGATCGAACAGGGGTTGTTCGGCACCCTCAACGTGAACACACCCAGCTCCGGGAGCTCGAGACCGCTGACGCCGCGCTTCGTGTTCAACTATCAACCGGACACCGACAGCCTCTACTACGCGAGCGCCGCGAAGGGGTTCCGTCCGGGCGGTATCAACACGACGCTCCCGGATGGCTGCTTTACGGGCACAGGAGTCAACCCAGCATCGGCGGCAGCGCCATTTTCCTCCGACTCGCTGTGGCAATACGAGGTGGGCTCCAAGAACACGCTGCTCGACCACCGCCTGACCGTAAGCGGATCGATCTACTACATCAAGTGGAAGAACATCCAGCAGTTCGTATATCTGGCCTGCGGCCTCGGCTTCGACTACAACCTGGGCGAAGTCACCGGCAAGGGCGGCGACGTCGAGCTCGCGTGGCGAGCGCTCGACTCGCTGACCCTCGGCTTCACCGCGGCGTATACCGACTCGTCCTTCGACGACAAGGTGACGCTGCCGGGCGGCACCGACCAGCTGGTCGCGAGCGGAGACCACCTGCCAGCCTCTCCGTGGAACATCGACGTCAATGCTGAGTACGTCTGGGCCGCGGCCGACCTCAAACCCTACCTGCGCCTCGACTACCAGTACGCGACCCCGCAGAAGAGCCTCATCCCGTACACGGACCCTGCGAACGATCCCAACGCGGATGCGACGCTGCCGGGTCTGCCCGAGATCCGGATCCTGAACGTGCGCGCCGGCGTGCGGTTCTCGGGCTTCGACGTTTCGCTGTTCGCGAACAACGCGCTCAACTACCACACGCCGATCTTCGTCGCGCGCGACTTCAATGCACCCGTTTACGGCTTGCCGAACCTCGATACCAACTACTTCGGCCGCGGCTACGCGCCGCGGACGGTCGGAGTCACGGGTACGTATCGATTCTGATGAGCGAACTGCTCCCCGGAAGCGAGGCGCCGGTCAGTTGGGTCCCTTCGCGTGCCACACCGCGAGGGTGTCGGGCGACCCTTGGGCGCGGATGCCGTTGTCGGTCAGGATCTCTTCGGTGGCGGCGACCATCTCGGCTCGCGAGAACACCAGGGCCTCGCCGCCTTTCTGGTCGAACTCGACCGTCACGAACGGGTCCTTCAGATCGCGCAGCACGGCGACGAGCTGCTTGAGGCTCTTGATGTGCGTACCGTTGATCGCGGAGACCACCGAGCCGGCGGGGTTGGAATAGCCGTTGGCGAGCTTGTGCGGAAAGAGCGGCGAGGAGATCACCACCAGCTCTTCGAGATCGGCGTCCGGCGCATCGAGCGCGCGGGTCACCAGCGGGCTCTTCTCGAGTCCGAGCACGCGCAGCATGCCGGCGCCGCCCTGGATGCCCGATATCAATTGCCAGGTGGCCGTGGAGAACACCAACGGCCCGTAGATGAAGTACGGCGGGTAGCTGCCGCGCAGATCGGTGACGAGCGTGGGATGCTCCGCGGAGACCGGTAACTGGATGTTCTGGATCTTGCCCGCACGTTCGATCGTCAGGGGCAGCTCGCCGTCCTTCGCCAGGTGCTGGATGAGATACCCGAAGCTCACGCGCAAATCCTTGCCGACCTTGATCATGCCCTGATTGTCGATGGGCACCGCGCCGATGTGCGTGATCACATCCCATTCCTTCAGCGGATATCCGGCATCGGTCTTGTAGGGGCGATGGACGATCATTCCGGCGACGGATTTGTCGAGCTTGAGGTACTCGCGCAGCGCCGGATTTTCGAGCGTCTGCAGATCATCGTACATGGCGGGCTTGCCGTCGTAGTGCCCGTCCGCGATGTCCTTGAGGAAAAGGTCGACCTCCTCGTTGGGAATGATGTAGCCGATGTTTTGGCTGTCGCCGCCGAGCTTGCTGAAGGCGAGGCCGATCATCTTGTCGCCCGCGATCGCCGGGCCTCCGCTGTTGCCGGGATTGATCGCAGCGTCGATCTGGATGCGCAATCCCGAGACGGGGTAGTTGTACGCGACGAATTCGATGCGCGACACGATGCCCTTGGTAATCGAGAGCGACGTACCTCCCAAGGGGAAGCCGTACGCCAACACGGCATCCTTGATCTGGGGCAGCTCGCTCGCGCGTGCGAGCGCCGGATGCGTGTCGAAGAACGCCGGATCGTCGAGCTGGAGCACGGCCAGATCGATGCCCGGGGCCACTGCCACCACGGTCGCCGCGACCTTATCGCCTTCGGCGTTCGCTTGGACTTGCACCTGGGTCGCGTACAGCACCACATGCGCATTGGTCAGAATGCGCTTGCCCTCGATGACCACGCCCGAGGCGCTCACCTCGGTCGGGGCCTGCTTGGTCCAGGGCTTGAAAAGATCCGGATAGCGCATGGTGGCGAACACCTTCACCACCGAGCTCTCGATGGAGGCCGGCGCCGCCGGGGAGCGGCTCGCCGCATGGACCGGCGCAAACAGCGCCGAGGCGCAGAGTCCGAGTCCCAACCATAGACTCGAGAAGGCGAATCGCTTGCTTGCCATGGGAATCTCCCTGCGCTCCTATTTTCCGTCGACGGAGAAGGCAAGCAGCACGTTGCCGGGATGGGCCGCGCCGCCGCCGGAATTCACGTACACCACCCCGTTGACGATGGTTGCGCCGCCGTAGTCGAGCGAGCCGCCGCTCGCCGGGACGCGGTTGACGGTGGTGAAGTCCTTGGCGGTGTCGTAATCCCACAGTATCTTGCCGTCGATGGTCGAGTAAGCCCGCAAATGCCCGTCCATCGATCCGGAGAAGGCCGCACCGGGAATCACCGTGACGGCCTGCGCCTGCGCGTGCGGGCACGCGGGACCGCTGCCCCAGGTGCAGGCGGGAGTGGGCGCGGCCGCTTCCCACCGGTTCGCACCGCTCTTGATCTCGATGGCGGCTAAACTACCGGCGGTGCTGGCCGGCTTGGCGTCTACCCCTGAGAGCGCGACGTAGAGCGTATGGTGATCGGCGGCCGCGCCCCAATCGATCGCGCCCGCGGTATGACTCGCCTTGATCTGCCAGAGGATCTCCCCTTCACGATCCGGATCGAGAGCGTAGACGATGCCGGACCTCTGTCCGGCGAGAATGACCTGCTTACCGCTCGCGAGGTTGCGCAGGATCGGCGAGGCAGTGAAGTCGGACTGATCGCTGTCCGCGTCGAGGAGCTGCTTCGCCCAGCGTACTTTGCCGTCGATCAGGTCCACCGCGACGACCGCATCGGCGGTGGGCTGCGCGCTGGGGTGCTCCGAGTCGCCTGTGGTCACGTACACGAGACTTCGCCCCGCATCGATGGTCGGGGCTGCCTCGATGCCCACGCCGGCGGGCCCGAATTGCTGTGCCCCGGGCGCACCTCCGGCGACGGGCCGCGGCTCGTCGGCCACCAGGTAGGTTTTCCAAACGATCCGGCCGGTGGCAATCTCGAGCGCGGCGAGGCTGCCGCGGAACGTGCAGCACCCATACTTAGGATCCGAAGCGGCCTTCACTTCGCTCGAGCCGACGGCGACGTAAAGCCGATCGAGATACAACGTCGGCGAGGCCTGTATACGCGCCAGCGGGTGGGCGTCGACCTGCGTCTTCCACAGGAGCGTGCCTTTCGCCGCGTCGATTGCGTAGACCGCGCCCTTGTCGTCGCCGAAGAACGCGGCGCTCGGCGGCTTTTGCACCTCGAGGTGCGCGTTGGTGTTGCTCTGATGGCGCGTGGACTTCTTGGATCGTGCCGCCTTTTTCGGCGCAAGGACCCGCGCCGCGCCGAGCTCGGCGATGGAGATGGCGGTCGATACGCCGGCCTGGGCGTCGAACGACCAATAGGTACAGCCGGTGCGGGCGTCGAGGGCATACACCCGGCCGGACCCGCTCGCGACGAATACGCGACCGTCGGCGATGGTGGGCTGACCCGACACCGAGCTGCCTGGGTAACCGAATGCCCACCGCAGCGCGAGCTTGGCCACGTCGGTGGCGCGTATTGCCGGCTCGGGCTGATAGCGCGTGTTCTCGACGCCCCGGCCCCAGCCGTTCCATTGCGCGCTGCCGAGCGCGACCGGACCCGCAGGGTCCGTACACAGCATAGGCCCGGGTCCGGCGTCCGCGGGCGGCTCGGCGATGGCGCGGGCGGGATGGGCCGCGAACGCGATGCTCAAGGCCGCGGACATCATGGCCGCCACATTCAAGGCGGCGATCGCCGCCGGTGCGGGCCATCGGGCATGGACCAACGAGCGCATCGTCAGCGCTTGTCGATCGGCTGGTAGTCCCGCTGTTTCGGGCCGGTGTAGAGCTGGCGCGGGCGGCCGATCCTCATGTGAGGATCGGAAACCATCTCCTGCCAGTGCGCGACCCAGCCGGCGGTGCGCGCGATGGCGAACAGCACCGTGAACATCGAGCGCGGTATCCCCAAGGCGCTGTAGATGATGCCCGAATAGAAATCGACGTTGGGATAGAGCTTGCGTGATACGAAATACTCGTCCTTGAGCGCGATCTCCTCGAGCTTCAGTGCGAGATCGAACATGGGATTGTTGCCGCGGCCGAGCTTCTCGAGCACGCGGTAGCACATCTCGCGAATGATCTTGGCGCGCGGATCGAAATTCTTGTAGACCCGATGCCCGAATCCCATCAGGCGCACGCTGTCCGACTTGTCCTTGACCCGCGCGAGGAACTTGTCGATGTTCGCTGCCGATCCGATGCCGTCAAGCATGTTGAGAACGGCCTCGTTGGCGCCGCCGTGAGCGGGACCCCAGAGTGCGGACACGCCCGCGGAGATCGCCGCGTAAGGGTTGGCGCCCGTGCTCCCCGCCAAGCGCACCGTCGAGGTGCTCGCATTCTGCTCATGATCGGCGTGCAGAATGAACAGGAGGTCAATCGCCTCGGCGGCCACCGGGTCGATCGCGTACGGCTCGCAGGGCACGGCGAAGAACATGTTGAGCATGTTGGCGCAGTACCGCAGATCGTTGCGCGGATAGATGAACGGCTGGCCGAGCGTGTGCTTGTAGGCGGCGGCGGCGATGGTCGGCAATTTCGCGATGATGCGATGCGCGAATATCTCGCGGTGGCGCGGATTGTTGATGTCCGTCGTGTCGTGATAGAACGCGGCCATCGAGGCGACCACGGCGGAGACCATCGCCATCGGGTGCGCGTCGTGGTGAAAACCCTCGAAGAAGCTCAAGAGCTGCTCGTTGACCATCGTGTGGCGCGTGATCGAGGATTGGAAGGCGTGCAGCTGGCTTTTGCTCGCGAGATCGCCGGAAATCAACAGGTGCGCGACTTCCAGAAAGCAGGATTTCTCCGCGAGCTGCTCGACCGGATAGCCGCGGTACAAGAGCACGCCCGCGTCGCCGTCGATGTAGGTGATCTTGCTTTCCGTGCTCGCCGTGGCCATGAATCCGGGGTCGTAGGTAAAGACCCCTTGGTCCCGAATGAGATGCGAAATGTCG
>JBEKVP010000183.1:0-5509 GCA_049513935.1 Steroidobacteraceae bacterium | reverse complement strand
CCGATGAACAGCGCGCTTCCGGTGAGAAGATAGGGAACGACCGGCGTCGCGAGGGTCGCCGCGAAGGCCACCAGCCCGATGAGCACGAGCGTGCGCCGGGCTCCGAGCCGTTGGCCGAGGACGCCCCCGGGCAGCTGAAAGGCGGCATACCCGACGATGAAAGCCGTCTCGATGCATCCGATCTGAAATTGCGAAAGACCGAGCTCCGGCATCATGCGGTCGGCGGCCACCGTGATGGTCTTCTGCTGCACGTAGGCCAGAAATCCAAAGCCGAACAGGAAGGAGAAGATTCGCCAGCGGATGGGGAACACTGTCGCCGCCGATTCGGATTTGGACTTCAGCATGAGTAGCACTTCAAGACTTGGTTCGCTCCTCGAGCCAATCGCGGCAGACCTGCATCGCTTCGACGAATGAGGCCGCCGATGCGTCGGCGCCTCGTATAGTGTCGATTGTGAGCTCCGGCTGCAATATCAGTCCCGGCATGAGGACGCCGATCAGATAGGCGCCCGGGAACCGCTGTCGCGCTTGTTCGGCCGCCGCCTCGGCGCCTTTTCGGTGCTCGTCGGGTGTGGCGCTCATGAGGTACACCAGGCACACGCCCCCGGCTGTCGCTTCGGGTGGCAGCGTCTGGCGCAGGTCTTCGAGCGACAGGTGCCGGGCGTCGAGCTGCTTCTCGCGCAGTGCCCGGACCAGGAGTTCGGCCGCCAGGTCGTCGAGTATCGATCCCAGGCTGAGGCAGATGATCACCGAGCCCTCGGATACGGTCAGCGGTCCCTGCCAGCGGCCGATCAGCTGCTCGCGCTCCCGGCGCAGCAACCGGCCGGCGCTCATCTGATCGAGCACCGAGACGGCATCGCGGCGCCGCGCCAGCCTGCGCCTTCCGCCGTCGAGCGCTCCGATGACCGCGACCACCGTCTCCCGCACCTTGAGCTGCTGATCGCTCGTGATCCTGCCGCGCTCAAGATCGAATATCGCGAGGCGCAACGCCGGCATCAGCACGAAGTCGCCGTATTCGGCGAGGGAATTGTGCTTCAGATAGCCGCGGGCGCTCGCGATGAGCTCGTCCGAATCGGCGGACAGCGCCCGCTGATAGAAGCGCTCCGACATGGTGAGCGCCTGAGTGTCGCCGAGCAGAACATCGAGCAGGCTGAGCGCCCTCACGTGGCGGCCCGCGACCACCAGACACAGGGTCAGCGGCGTCGATACGACGAGCCCGACCGGACCCCAGAGCCAGCTCCAGAAGATCGCCGCGACCACTACCGAGAGCGGCGAGAGGCCGGTGGTATGGCCGTAGAGTTGCGGCTCCACGAGCTGACCCGCGATGAGCTCGACGCCCACGAACAAGCAAATCGTGATGATCATCAGCGACCAACCGGGATCGACCGCGGCCGCGAGTGCCGCCGCGAACAGCGCGGCGATCCACACGCCGATGTACGGCACGAAACGCAGCACCGCCGCGAGCGCCGCCCAGAGCGTCGCATGCGGCAGGCCGATGAGGGCAAGACCCACCCAGAGCACCAGGCCGACCCCAAGGTTCACGGCGAACTGCGAGACGAAGAAGCGCGACAGGCGCTCCCCCGCATCGTTGAGCACCAGTGTCGTCGCGCGCAGATCCGATCCGCCCGCGATGCGGATGAACCGATCACGCACGGATTCGCGCTCGAGCAGCACGAAGATGAGCACCACCAGCACGATGCCGGCGGTTTCGAGCGGAACCCACAACGAAGTGAGGATTCGTTGCGCGACCTGCAGCGGACTGAGCGCCGGTTGGCGCAGCACGACGGGGATCGGTGTGCTCGGCGGCACCCCCTTGAGTGCGGAGGGAGTGATCGGGACCGTCGTGGGCGGCGTTGTGCCCGCATCGGGCGGCCCGCTCCCGTCCGGCTCCGGCGATTCGGCGGCTGGCGTCGCGGCGGTCGTTGGCTCGGCGCCGACGTCCGGCGTCCCGCTGGTCGTTGGCTCGGCGCGCTCGCCGATGATCCGCTCCGTCTGACTCGTAAAGGCGGCGAGCCGGTCGACCGTCAGCTGATTCAACTTCTCGAACTTGTGCCGCAGCGTCCGCTCATACTGCGGAATGCTTTTAGCCATCCGCGCCGCCTGGACGCCGATCACCCCGGCGACTGCGCCGCACGCGAGCGTCAGGGCCAGCACGGCCGCGATCACCGACCCGGTCGCGCCGAGCCGCAGGCGGCGCAGCGCGCGCACCAAGGGCGAGAGCAAGAGACTCAAGATCACAGCGAGCGTGATGGGCACGAGCACCTCGCGCGCGAAATACAGAATCGCGAGAATGCTGCCGGCCGCGATGATGCCGAGGGCTCGATCACGCGGCGTGGGTGTCGGGGCGGCTGCGCTCATTCGCCGGCTGGCAGGTTCGGATTGGGCCGCGGCGGCGGACTCTTCTTGTGAAGGCCCGCGTCCTCTATCAACTGCCTGCGCACGTAGAGGAAGCGGATCGTTTCATACTCGAACGGCGAGCCCGTGGAGTAATAGCGAAAATCGATGTTGGCGCGCTGATCGACGGCATTCGCGACCCCGAGCCCCCAAGACTGAGCGCCGCGATAGAGGTTCGCCAGGTTGACGTAATAGACGGCGACGTAGTCGGCCGCGAGTCCGATCCCTCCGCGCAGCGTCGAGGGGCCGTAAAACGGCACGACCAGGTAGGGCCCTGGATGCATGCCCCACTTGGCAAGCGTCGTTCCGAAACCGGTCGGCGCCTTCGCCAGATGAAGCTTCGAGGCAACGTCGAACAACCCGCCGATGCCGATGGTGCTGTTGATCACGAATCGGCCGACGCTGCGCGCAGTGTGGCCGAGCCGGGCTTGCAGGGTGTAGTTGACTATGCTGTCGACCTCGGCGAGATTGCCGAAGAAATTGTGTACGCCCGAGCGCAGCGGCGAGGGAAAGCGGCGATAGCCGTTCGCGACCGGTAGAAACACCGCCTCGTCGAAGCGCGCATTGAACCGGTACATGAATCGATTGAGCCGTCCCCAGGGATCGTAGGTCGTCATGGGCGGGGCATCCGCCGCCGTGTAGAGCGGGATCTCCTCCGCGTTCGCGCCCTGGCCCTCGCTCGCCCCCTTGCCCTCGTTGGCGGACTGCGCAGGCGTTTGCTTGTCCGGCAGGGCGCCGAGGGCCGCGAGGCCCTGCACCTTGGCGATATCCGCTGCGTTGTCCGCGGCGGGGGTTTCCGGCGGCAGGCAGTGAAATTGCACGCGTTGCGACGCGCACCCGCCGAGCGCGAGCACGAACAAGAGGAACAGCACCCGCACGCTCATCGCGTGCCTCCCGCCCAGCGCCCGCCGAGCATCTCGAGCATGTCGGCAACCTGCCGGCGATCGCCCAGATTGCCGAGATGGCCGCCGTGATCGTAGACCGCAATACGCGACCCGAGCGTCTGCTTGAGCCAGTCGAGTTCCGCCTTGTCCAGTATCAGATCGTCGCTGTTGGTTTGGGCGTAATAGTCCGCATCGCCCCGCAGCGCATCCCCGATGACGTCGAGGCGGTTCTCCGCGATCAACGAATCGGGCGTCGAGCCCGGCCGGCGCTTCATGTAGTACGGCGCGAATATCCTCGTGAAGTACTCCCCGAAGGTCTTGCCGCGCAACACCCGCGAGATCTCCTCGAGCGAGTCGCCGACGCGCGGCGGCCGGCGCGGATCCACGACCACCCCGGCGCCCGAATACAGATCGCCGGCGAAGAACACATTCGATAGCGCGATGCGGAAGGTGAGCGCAATGGCCGCGGAGAACTGCGCATCGGTCTTCAGCACGGAGGCCGCGGCCCCGAGCAGGAAATCCTCATCGATCTCCACCCGGTCCGAGGCGCGGTAAATGTTCGCGAGCGCGGCGTAGAGCTGCTGATAGAACTGCTCGATGCCCGCATCGCCGTGTCCGAGGGTGATCGCGAAGAGCTTGTCGAGGCGGCCCACCGTAGCGAACAGGCTCACCGGCGGATTGATCATCAAGGCGCGGTGGATATGGAGCTTGTGCTCGGTGGCATCGATCGACTTGACGATCGCCGCGTTGGCGCCGCCCAAGCTGTAGCCGAGCACATCGATGTCCGTGATGTGCACTCTGCGCGGCAGATGGGCGATGATCTCGCCCATCGCCGCGTACAGGTCGTGGCCGTCCTGCTCAAGGTCGCCCGCCACTCCCGTGCTCGAAGCGGAGACGATGAAGCCCGGAAAGGTGGGCGAGGGCATCGTGAGCACGTGATAGCCCGCGCGGTAGAGCACGGCCCGCAGCGTGGACAGCTTGGTGGTATTGCCGTCGCTCCCCGTGCCGGAGATGACGATCGCCAGCGGCGCGGGCTTGTTTTGCGCCGAAAACCACACACGCAGCCGCTTGTCGAACCAGAACACCTCGGGCACGGGCCGTGCCCAGGGCAGCGCGAGATCCATCTCGAAGATCGGCACTTTCTCGGGCAGCGGCGCGATATCTTGCGGCGGCGTGCCGAAGACCGTGGCGCGCAGCGCCGCGGAATCGGCGAGACCGGTCGCAGGGCCCGGCGCGGGCGGCGCCGGGATGGGTGGAGCGTCCGCGAGAGCCGAACTGGAGGCGAACAGGGCGGAGGCGAATAAAGCGGCGAGCGCCGCGAGCGCGAGTCTTGCCTTCATCGGCTCCCTTATAGCCGATCGGCGGATCGCCTGCTCGGCTCGCTCAAAAGCCGCCGGCCTGCGCTCATGGAGCGCAGGCCGGCGGCGTCAGACTTCATCCAGGAAGCGCGGCCGAGCGCCGCGCCGGATCAACCGAGTCCGACCGGGACGAAGATGCGGTTGTCGCCCCGCTGGATCAGCAACGCCACCTGGCTCTCGCCCGGGTGCACGAGACTGCGCAGCTGCGCGACGCTATTGACCGGCGTGCCGTTGACCGAGAGCACGACATCGCCCTCTTGGATGCCCGCTTCCGCGGCGTGACCGCTCGATTCGGTGACCACGAGCCCGCCGGAGACGCCGGCCTGCGCCCGCTCATCGGCCGTCAGCGGCCGCAGCTTCATACCGAGATGCTCGCCCGCGGGCGCGGCTTCACCGTTCTTGGCGACGGTGTCGGCGCTCGCCGAGCCGATGGTCGCGGTGAGGGTCACTGGCTTGCCCTCGCGCATCACCTCGATCGTCGCCTTCTCGCCGGGCGCGGTGCCGCTCACGCGCACCGACAGCTGACCCGCATCGGCAATCGCCGCGCCGTTGAACTTCTCTATCACGTCGCCCACCTTGATGCCGGCACGCGCGGCCGCGCTGTCAGGCTCGACTTGCGCGACGAGAGCGCCTGCGGGCGAGTTCAGCTTGAAGGACTGCGCGAGCGACTGGTTGACGTTCTGGATCTCGACCCCGAGGCGGCCGTGCTCGACCTTGCCGGTCTTCACGATCTGCTGCTCGACGCCCTGTGCCAGATTGATGGGAATGGCGAACGACACGCCCTGGTAGCCGCCGGAGTTCGTATAGATCTGGGAATTGATCCCGACCACGGCGCCGGTCGAGTCGAACAGCGGCCCGCCCGAGTTGCCCGGGTTG
>JBEKVP010000182.1:0-5523 GCA_049513935.1 Steroidobacteraceae bacterium | reverse complement strand
GGTCCCCAAAGGACCCGCACCGTTTTTTAATTGAATCGGAGCCGGCGCAAGATGCCCGCCGTCTTATACATTAGAAAATCTAACGGCTCCATGCTGTGATGCAGCAGAACTCAGGTGCATTTCGCGCGATTTGACTGCATCCTTACGCGATATAGGAGTTGATTTCGCATGAAAATGGTCGTTGCCATCATCAAGCCCTTCAAGCTCGACGACGTCAGGTCCGCTTTGGCGGAGGTCGGAATACAAGGCATTACCGTGACAGAGGTCAAGGGTTTCGGCCGGCAAAAGGGTCACACTGAGCTATACCGCGGGGCGGAATACGTGGTCGATTTTCTACCCAAAGTGAAGCTCGAGCTGGCCGTGGACGATGACCAGGTCGATCGGGTCCAAGAGGCGATCATCGAGACCGCGCGTACGGGCAAGATCGGAGACGGTAAGATATTCGTCTTGGATTTGGGTCAGGCGGTGCGTATTCGTACCGGAGAAGTGGGTTCGCGTGCCTTGTAGCGCGCAAGCGAGGTTCTGTTAAATGAAGCGCGTTCTGTTGTGCGCAGTCTTGTTGACCTGGTCCACGCTGGCCTCGGCGGTTGTTTACAAATGGGTCGACGCCCAGGGCAAGGTGCAGTACGGCGACCGTCCGCCCGACGGCGTGCATGCGGAAGTCGTCGAGCTGCTCGGCACCCACAACAGCCGCGCGGCCGCGCCCGCCCCCACCCACGCGGCGACCTCGACGCCGACCCCCAGCGAGACCAAGAAGGCCGTGGATTCGGACGTCGCGCAGACGCGCGAAAAGCAATGCGCCGACGCGCAAGACCGCTACAAGAAGCTGATCGAAGGCCGCCGTCTGTACAAGACGGGCGACAACGGCGAGCGCCAGTATCTGACTTCCGAGGAGATCGACTCGGAGCGTGTCAACGCAAAGCGCGACATCGACGAGATCTGCAACAGCGCCAGCTGATCGACGACCCAGCCTGAACCTCATCTTTGCCCGTTTTGCCGCCCAAGGCGCAAAGCCTTAGGCTAGCGCTGGTGCGCGCCGCGTGGATGCGCGCGCACGTATTCGGGCTTGGCACAATTTCAAACTCTTCAGGGGACGCAAAGGTCTATGCAAACGGGCTTCGTCGGACTCGGCGCCATGGGCGCTCACATGGCGCGCAATCTCTCGCGCGCAGGCCTGTTGACGGGCGTGTGGAACCGCACGGCGGCAAAGGCGGAGGCGCTCGCCCAGGAGCTCCGCTGCCACGCGTTTCCGAGCCTTTACGATCTCGCCGCTCACTGCGAGGCGGTGGTGATCTGCGTATCCGCCGACGAGGACGTGCGCGCGGTCGTTTCCGGACTCGAACCGGGACTGAATCCGCGCATGATCGTGATCGACTGCTCGACGGTAGGAGCGGCCACTGCGCGCGCCATGCACGCGGAGCTTGCCCCGCTCGGGGTAGGATTTCTGGACTGCCCGGTGAGCGGCGGGGTGGAAGGCGCGCGCGCCGGGACGTTGGCGATCATGGTGGGCGGCGAGGAGGAAGACTTCACCCGCGCGCTGCCGGTGCTTCAGAAGATGGGCAAGACCGTGGCGCACTTGGGTCCGAGCGGCGCGGGACAGGCGGCGAAAGCAACCAACCAGATCATGTGCGCCGGCATCATCCAGGCCGTCGGCGAAGCGATGGCGTTTGCGCATGCCGAAGGTCTGCCGCTCGACCGGCTGATCGAAACGCTCGCGACGGGCGCGGGCTCGAGCTGGTATTTCGTCAACCGCGCACCCTACATGGCGAGAAACAGCTTCCCCGCCGGTTTTCGCGTCCGCCTGCACGCCAAGGACTTGCGCATCTGCCGCGACATGGCGGCGCAGCGCGGCGCGCAGTTGCCCGTGGTCGAGTCGACCCTGCAGCAGTATGCGAAGCTCATCGTCGAGGGATTCGGAGATGAGGACATCTCGGCGATCTACCGGCTGAAGTCGGCGCTGTTTCCCGAGACGAAACCCACGCCGTGAGTGCGCCGGACGTACTCAAGATCGCCACCCGCAAAAGCCAGCTCGCGCTCTGGCAAGCCGAGCATGTCGCGGCGCTCGTGCGCGCCGCGCACCCCGACGTCGCCGTCGAGCTCTTGCCCTTGTCGACGACCGGTGATCGCATCGTGGACCGCAGCTTGGCGGCGATCGGCGGCAAAGGGCTCTTCATCAAGGAGCTCGAGTCGGCGCTGAACGATCATAGCGCCGATCTGGCCGTTCACTCGATGAAGGACGTGCCCGCCGAGCTGCCGCCCGGGCTCACCATCGCGGCGGTGCTGCCGCGCGCCGACCCGCATGACGCGTTGATCACGGACCGCGCCGCCGGACTCGCGGACCTGCCCAAGGGGGCGCGGCTCGGCACTTCGAGCTTGCGGCGCCAAGCGCAGCTCTTGGCCGTGCGCCCGGACCTCTGCATCGTCGCGCTGCGCGGCAACGTCGACACCCGGCTCAAGCGTCTGGCGGGCGGCGAGCTCGACGCCATCGTGCTTGCCTGCGCGGGTCTTGCGCGCCTCGGGCTCGAATCGCGCATCACGGAGCGGCTCGATCCCAAGATCTCGCTACCCGCGGTGGGACAGGGGGTGATCGGCATCGAATGCCGCGTCGGGGATTCGAGGACGCGGCGGCGGCTGCACGCGCTCGAGGATACGCCGACGCGCGCGGCCATCGAGGCTGAGCGCGCGTTCGCGCGCCGGCTCGGCGGAAGCTGTCAATCGCCGATCGCCGGGTTCGCGCGCCTGCACGCCGATCAGCTGACGCTCGAGGGGTTGGTGGCCGAGCCCGACGGCTCGCGGGTGCTGCGCGACTCCATCGCGGGCAACGCCGCGCAACCGCAGCGGCTCGGCGTCGAGCTCGCCGAGCGCCTGCTGGTGGCCGGCGCGGACGCGCTCCTGGAGCGGCTGCGCCGCGCGTGACCGCGTGCTACCGCTGCAAGACATCGGTGTCCTGGTCACGAGACCCCGGCATCAAGCCGAGCCGCTCTGCCGGCTGCTGGAAGCCTTGGGCGCGGACGCGTACCGATTCCCCGCGATCGAGATACTCCCGGTAGAGGATCGCCGCACGCTCGCCGCCGCGCATCCGCAGCTCGCGGACTACGGCCTCATCATCTTCGCGAGCGCGAACGCCGTCCGGTTCGGCGCCGCGCTGCTCGAGCAAAGGCGCGATCTTACGCTCGCGGCCATCGGCCCGGCGACGGCGCACGCGCTCAACCAGGCAGGCTACCGGGTGTCGGTGCAGTCCGCGGAGGGCTTCGATTCGGAAAGTCTGCTGCGGCATCCAAAGCTCAATGCGGTGGCGGGCAGCCGCATCCTGATCGTCAAGGGCAACGATGGCCGCGACCTCCTCGAGCGCGAGCTCGCGCGCCGCGGTGCGCGGGTGTCCCTCGCCGAGGTCTATCGGCGCGAGTGCAGCCGGCCGGGCGCGGAGGAGATCGAGCGGCTCGAGCTTAGGTTCGCGGCGCGAAAGCTTCAGGTGATCACGGCGACCAGCCTCGATATCGCCGCCAATCTGCTCGCGCTCGCGACGCCCGCGCTGCGCCGCGCGTTCGACGGCGCGCTGTGGCTCGTGCCGAGCGAGCGCATCGCCGAGGGTCTGCGCGAGCGGGGCGTCAACGGCGAGCTCCTCATGGCGCGCTCGGCCGCGGATCAGGATTTGGTGTCGGCCGTGGTCGGCTGGCGCGCCGGCGAATCCGGCGCGTAGTCGAAGGAATCGAAGTACAGCCGCGCGGGATCGGCGCCGCGCGGCGGAAATTCGCGCCTCACGGCCTCGATCATCTCGGGCGGCCCGCTCGCATAGATCTCCTGAAGTTCGAGCGGCTCGGCGCAACCCAGTACCGCCTCGTGCACGTAGCCGCGAAGACCGGCCCACCCGGGGGACGGCTCGGAGAGCACCGGAACGTAGCGCACGCGGGCGGCGTGACGCGCCAGCTCCTCGAGCGCCGCGTGCGCGTACAGGTCGCGCTGGCTGCGCACGCCCCAGTACAGGGTCATCTCGCGCTCGAGGCCGTTCTCGACGACGTGCCGCATGATGCTCATGAGCGGAGCCAAGCCGGTGCCGCCGCCGATCAGGAGCATCGGCGCTCGATCCGCGGCCGGCGCATCTCGGTAGCAGAAATGACCGAGCGGGCCCTCGAGCGTGAGGAGCGCGCGCTCGATCCCGCCCTCGGCGAATACTCGTTCGGTGAATTCCCCGCCCGGCGCGCGGCGCACGTGCAGCTCGAGCGTGCGCGAATCGTGCGGGGGCGAGGCGATCGAGAAGCTGCGGCGCCGGCCCTTGGGCAGCATGAGGTCGACATACTGGCCGGGCCTGAAATCGAATCGTTCCACCGCGGGCAGCTTGAGGTTCAACGCCATCACATCATGCGAGAGCCGAATGGCGCGCTCGACGCGGCAGGGCAAGCGCTTGATGCGGATCTCCTCCGTCGACACCACCTCGAAGGTTTCGATGAGAAGATCGCCTTCCGCGCGCGCCTGGCAGAGCAAGACCAACCCCTCGGCCTGCTCGGCCGAGGACAGGCCGAGCGGACGCCCGTTCGGGTACGCAACGGCACCTTCGATGAGCCGCGCGCGGCAAGCGCCGCAATTGCCGCCCTTGCAGCTGTGCGGCAGATTGAGCCCAGCGCGCAGCGCCGCCTCGAGCACGGGCTCTCCCGGCGCGACGCTGAAACTGCGATCGGACCTGGATAATCTGACCCGCACGCTGGCTCCGCGGATTGGCCGCTTAGGCTTCAGGCCGGCCGGCTGCGCTTGCTGTCGAGCCACGCGAGGATCGGCTCCCACTGCTTCCAGTCGGGCCACGCGAGATATTCCGGCAGCTCCAGAACGCCCATTCCCCGCGCATAGGCGCGCACATAATTCTGCGCCTCGCGCAGGCTCCCCAGGTAGGGCACTTTCAGCTTGTTGAGGTATTGATCCAGCTCCTCATAGATCAAGGTGTATTCGCGCACCCGATTCGCGACCACCGCGAGGCGCGCCTCCTTGCGCGAGACCCGGCCGATCTCCTTGAGCTCGGCCATGAAATGACCGCAGGCCCTGATGTCGATGGTCGACGGCAGCACCGGCACGATGATGGTCTCGGCGCGGCGCACCAGCTCATTGAGCTCGGTGCCGTGTACGCGCGCCGGCGCGTCGATGACCAGGATCTGCGTCGAGCGCGCCACGCTGCGCAGCCCGTCCTCGAAAGCCGCCACGCCGCTTATCGAGGGCAACTCCGCCGGCCGCTGCGCGAGCCAATCGAGGCTCGAGCGCTGCGGGTCATAATCCGCAATGCACACCTCGTGTCCGTCGCGGGCGAAGAACACCGCGATATTCGTAGCCAACGTGCTTTTGCCGCACCCGCCCTTCGCATTGAGAACCATTACGTGACGCATAATCCCCCGGCGTTTGTTGTTGTCGACCGCGACAAGACTAGCGCATTGTCAATGGCCGCGTGCGGGCAGACGCGGCTCGCGGCGCGTGGTGCCATCGGCTATGCTCGCGTCATGCGCATCGAGTTCTTGAAGATGCAAGGGTTGGGAAACGATT
>JBEKVP010000181.1:0-5526 GCA_049513935.1 Steroidobacteraceae bacterium | reverse complement strand
CAGGCGGTCGTCGAGGAGGCGGCGGTCAAGGCCGCGCGGGAAGCCGAGGCACTGACGCTGAATCAGTACAAGGCGGGCACCGTGCCCTACTCGAGCGTGATCACCGCTCAGACCACGCGGCTCGCGGCGGAGGAAACCGCACTCACCGTGCTGTCGAGCCGCCTGCAGGCGAGCGTGGCGCTGATTGAGGCGCTCGGCGGTGGTTGGAGCGCGCGCGAGCTGCCCTCCCCATAGGCTCGCAGCGCCGGCTCAAGCCTCGTCCAAAGGAATGAGCGCCGAGGGAACATGCCGGCGCAGGACCGCGTTGCGCGCCTCCCATTCTTCCTTCGGGCCGAGTTTCTCGAGGAACTGCACCTCGCCGGCCGCGTAGGTTGCGATCGGCAGTCCGTCGAGGTAGAGCAGACGGTTGCCGGCGAGCGAAGGCAATCGCGCGCCGGGGGTGACGATCCCGAGCAGGTTGAGCGGATCGGCGCCCGAAAGCGAGACATATTGTCCGGTGTCGCGGCGACGGCGCGCATCGCGAAGCGGCGCCACCGCTTCCGGCGCCGCGTATTGCTCCCCTGAAAAACCCGCGACGAAACGGCCGCCGCGGATCTCCCCGCGCGCCTCCAGGCGCCGGCAGCAGCGCACGATCTCCCGCCAGGCCGGCAGCCAAGACGCCTCGCGGGTGAGCAGCTTCCAGAAGATCACGCCCCAACGCTTGAGCAGCGCTCTCACCACGTGCTCGACGTCTTCATCGTCGGGCCCCTCGGGCGGCTCCGCCGACCGCCGCACCAGTGCCCACCGTCCTGCATCCGCCATTGCGAAGAGGGACATCTGGCGCTTGCGCCGCCCCGCCCGGCCCGGCGCGCGGCCGCGCTGACCGGCCGGCACCAACAGGGCGCGCAAGCCGCCGAAACTATCCGAATTCACGACGCCGAGTGCCACCAGTTCGGCGAGAGCCTCTTCCGCCTCGACCGGTAGCATGCCGACGCTTTCGGTGATTTCATCGAAGAAGGAGGCTCCACGCGCGCCGAGGTGTTCCATGACGGTGCGGGCGCGTGTGGTGAGACGCAGAGGATCGGGCGCTTGGGCGAATGCTGACCAGATCCTGACGTTGCGCCGTGCGAGCAAGGTGATCGGAGTCGAGCGCACGGGCGCTGCGCCCCGGTCGGCCTCGACCGTGCGCGCGGCCAGGCGGCTCCACACGAAGCGGCCCGCGCGGCAATGCTCGTCCAGCCATTCGGGCTCGTATTCCGAGATCCGCGCGGGCAAGAGGTCGGTTTCCCACGCGGCGGCCGGAGACTCGTACCCTTCGAGCTGCGCGAGCACGGCCGCGACCGCGTCCGAGCCCTGCATCCGCGCCTGCGGCAACACCCGTTGCCACTCGAACAGGAACCGCAAAAAATCCCGCGCCGCCACCGGCTCGATCTCCGCGCGCAGGCGCTTGACCGTGTAGCGATGGATGCGGGCGAGCAAGCGGCGCGCGCACCACTCCTCGCTGACAGCGCCCGGAGTGAACACCCCGCGCAACGCGAATCCCTCTCGCTCGAGCAGCGCGAGCGCTCCGCTCACCGCAGCCGGCGCGATGGCGAGCGAATCGGCGATGGCCTTGGGGCTGACCGGCCCGACGCCTTCGAGGCGTCCCCGCACGATCTGCGTCAAGGACTCGTCCGACGAGGGGATCGCGGGCTCGAACAAGGCGCGACGCTCCGTTGCCGCCCACAAGAGACTCCCCTGCGCAGTGCGCAGCGCGACCGCGCGCCCCTGGGCCGCGAGCTCGTCCACGAGCTTCGGCCACACGGAGTTGGCGCGCCGTTCCTCGTCCGTGATGAAGGTGAGCCACAGCAAGGCGTCGTGCAACTCGTCGGCTGACGCCGCATCCGGCCATGACTCTTCGCGCACCCGCTCGATCGCGTTGAGGTCGAGCCGGCCAAGGTCGGCCGCCGACGCGGCGTCGATCCAGCGCCGGCTCATGACCGCCTGCGTGCGGCGCTCCTCGAGCGGCGCATCGTCGAGGAAAGCATACGGGCGTGCGTTCAGCGCCTCGAGCGCGAGCGGCGAAGGCTCCGTCAAATCGCGCGCGATCACCCGCACGGCGCCGCGCTCGAGTCCGCGCAGGAGCTCCTCGAACGCGTCGATGTTCATCGCATCCTCTAGGCAATCGCGGATGGTCTGGCGCACGAGCGGATGGTCCGGCACCTCGATCTCGCCCGTCAGATTCTCCGCGCAGGCGACTTGATCGGGAAACACCGAAGCCAGCAGGTCCTCCGCATTCATGCGCGCAATCTGCGGCGGAACCTTCTTGCCGCCGCGAAAGCGCGGCAACGCGAGCGCTATCCCTGAATCCCAGCGCCAGCGCACGCCGAACATCGGCGCCGCACACAGTGCCTGGATGAGCACCTGGCGCGCCGAGTTCGAATGCAGATAGCGCGCCACCTCGGCGAGCTCGAAGCTGTGCGATTCAGTGAGCGACAGGACGATATGATCCTCGGTCGCCGCCGCCTGCAGCTCGAAATTGAAGGTGCGGCAGAAGCGCTTGCGCAGCGCGAGACCCCACGCGCGGTTCACGCGGCTGCCGTACGAGGAGTGGATCACGAGCTGCATGCCGCCCGACTCGTCGAAGAAACGCTCGAAGATGATCGAATCGAGCTTGGGAAGGCTCCCGAGCGCGGCGCGTCCCGCAGCGAGGTACTGCGTCAGTTGCAGCGCGGCTTCGGCACTTAAGCCGAGAGTCTCCTCGAGCCAGCGGCTCGCGGAGCCCTCGTCGAGGCGCCCCTCGATCTCCTCCCGCAAGCGCGAGACGGCCGCCGACAGCTCATCGCTCCGTCCCGGCGCCTCGCCCAACCAGAATGGGATCGACGGCGGCTGGCCGTGCGCATCCTCGACCCGCACCGTGCCGCGCTCGACCCTAAGGATCCGGTACGAGGTATTGCCCAACTGAAACACGTCACCCTGCAGACTCTCGACGGCAAAGTCCTCGTTCACGGTGCCGACGAGCAGCGACTCCGGCTCGAGCATTACGCGATAATCCGCGTTGTCCGGGATGGCGCCGCCGGAAGTGATCGCGGTGAGGCGGCCGCCGCGGCGCGGGCGCAGCATGCCCTGCACCGAGTCGCGATGAATCAGCGCGCCGTGGCGCCCTCGCCGGGTGCTGAAGCCCTCGGCGAGCATGGCGACGCACTCGTCGAATTCCTCGCGCTGCAACTCGCGGTAGCAATACGCGCCGCGCACGAGATCGAACAGCGCGTCCTCGCGCCATTCCTGCGCGGATACCTCAGCGGCGATCTGTTGAGTGAGCACATCGAGCGCGTTCTGCGGTACCGTCAGGCGGTCGAGCTCGCCGCGGCGCACGGCGTCGAGGAGCGCGGTGCACTCCACCAGCTCGTCGCGCGACAGCGGAAACAAGCGTCCCTTGGAAATGCCCCCGACCGAGTGGCCCGCGCGCCCGACGCGCTGCAGGAACGCGTTGATCGAGCGGGTCGAGCCGATCTGGCAGACCAGATCCACATCGCCGATGTCGATGCCGAGCTCGAGCGAGGCGGTAGCGACCAGCGCCTTGAGTTCGCCGCGCTTCAAGCGCTGCTCGGCATCGAGCCGGCGGTCGCGGGCGAGGCTGCCATGATGCGCGGCGACGTTCTCCTCGCCGATCCGCTCGGACAAATGCCGCGCCACGCGCTCGGCCAGACGCCGCGTGTTGACGAACACCAGCGTGGTTCGGTGCTCGCGGGTGAGCTCGGCGAGGCGGTCGTACACTTGCGTCCACACCTCGCCCGACATCACCGCTTCAAGCGGCGCCGGCGGCAACTCCAGCGCGAGATCCCGGCGCCGCGTGTGCCCGGCGTCGATGATGGTGCACGGCGCTCCACCGGCGGCGCCCGCGGCGGCCCGCGAGCCGGTCAGGAAGCGCGCGACCTCCTCGATCGGCTTCTGCGTGGCCGACAGCCCGATCCGCACCAGCGGCCTCGAGGCGATCGCCTGCAGCCGCTCGAGCGAGAGTGCGAGGTGCGCCCCGCGCTTGTTGCCGGCGATCGCGTGGATCTCATCGACGATCACCGTGCGGCAGGTCGAGAGCATCTCGCGGCCGGATTTCGAGGTCAGCAGGATGTACAAGGATTCCGGCGTGGTCACGACGATGTGCGGCGAGCTGCGCCGCATGCGGGCCCGCTCCACCTGCGGGGTGTCGCCGGTGCGCACCGCCGCTCGGATCGGCACATCGGCGAGGCCGAGCGCCTTGAGCTCGGCGCCGATCCCCTCGAGCGGCGCCTCCAGATTGCGATGGATGTCGTTCGACAACGCCTTCAGCGGCGAGACGTAGACGATCCGGGCCTCGTCAGGCAATGCGCTCTCGAGGCCTTCCTTGACGAGCTGATCGATCGCGGCAAGAAACGCAGCGAACGTCTTGCCCGAGCCGGTGGGGGCCGCCACGAGCACGTTCCGCCCCGATTGAATCGCCGGCCACGCCGCGGACTGCGCCGGCGTCGGCGCGTCGAAGGTCCGCGTGAACCACGCGGCGACCGCGGGGTGAAACGACTGAAGAACGCTCATGACTCTGCGCGGCGCCGACGCTTAGGTTCCGCCCTCCAGCATCTTCTTCAGATTCTCGAGCCCGCCCTGATAAACGCCGGTGATGGCGCCGACGGCGGTCTTGTCATTCTCGTTGTCCGCGGGGTTGTCGCCGGTGTTCTTGCGGTGGAAACGCCCCGACCAGGTCACCGTGGCCTTGCCCTTGCCCGCGGAGGCGACGATCAACGTCGAGGTATAGTCGCTCACCGGGATCACGCCCTCGACAATCGCGTAGCGGAATTTATGATGCGCGGCGTCGAACGCGAGCAGCTTCTCCTTGATGGTGCCGCCGTCCTTCAAGGTCAGAAGCCGCACGGCGCCCACCGTGTTGTTCGTGCCCTCGACGATCTCATCCTTTGCGAGGGCCGGATGCCAGGTATTCAAGGCATTGAAGTCCTTGACCGCCTTCCAGACCTTGCCCGCCGGCGCGTTGATGGTGACCGACTGGCTCACGTGCAGCCAGGGCGCCGCAGCCGAGGCGTAACTCGAGGCCAGGAGGGTCGTCGTGATGGCGATGGCTTTGATTATTTTCATGGATGCTCCTTATGGATCGGTCAGACGAGAGTGGAACGAATCCCGGACGGCCGCAGCCAGCGCGCCGCCAGAGGTGGAATCAGCAGCAGGCTCACGAGTGTAGAGGATACCAGCCCCCCGAGTATGACGACCGCCATCGGGCCCTCGATCTCGTGTCCCGGCTGGTGCAGCTGCAGCGCCACGGGCAGCAGCGCGAGGGCGGTGAGCAGCGCCGTGAGCAGCACCGGAGTGAGCCGCTCCTCTGCCCCGCGCATCGAGGTTTGCAGACTCCAGGGTTCTCGCTCCTCGACCACCAAATGGTCGTAATGGGATATCAACAGGATGGTGTTGCGCGCCGCCATGCCGAACAGCGCGACAAACCCCACCATGGCTCCCAAGGTGAGGGTGCCGCCGGTGATTGCAACCGCCGCGACGCCCCCGATGAGCGTGCTCGGCAAGGCGAGCAGC
>JBEKVP010000180.1:0-5527 GCA_049513935.1 Steroidobacteraceae bacterium | reverse complement strand
ATATAATCAGCTGCTTCGTATCGAGGGTGAGCTGGGTGCGCGGGCTTTTTATGCGGGACGAAATGCGCTCGCGGTTCCGGTTTCTTAAGAATTCGTGCTAAGCTCCTGACCCCATGAGGATTTTGGCGATCATTCTCGGCCTGTGCCTGGTGCTCCTGCAGTATCGGCTGTGGGTCTCCGATCAAGGTGAACGGGAGATCTGGCGTCTCACCCAAGCGGTGGAAGCGCAGGCCGCGGCGAATGCGGAGCAACGCGAGCGCAACAGCCAACTGCTCGCCGAGGTGACTGATTTGAAGGTCGGTCTCGCGGCGCTCGAGGAGCGCGCCCGCAGCGAGCTCGGCATGGTGGGCAACAGCGAGACGTTCTATCAGATCGTGTCGTCCGCGACTGCGGCGCCCGCGACTGCGGCGCCCGCGGCTCCAGCCGGCTCGCTCACCGCCCGCGCCCAGTGACGCCCGCTCCGTCAGCGCGCCGCGTCTTCGCGGTCGTGCCCGCCGCGGGACGCGGCGAGCGTTTCGAGGCGCCCGCAGGGTCGCCCGAAGGGTCGATCGCTGGGGCGCCCGCAGGGACACCCGCGGCCGGCCGATCCCCCAAGCAATATGCGGAGCTGTGCGGCGCCACCGTCATCGAATGGTCGCTGCGCGCGCTGCTCGCCGAGCCGCGCATCGAGAAGGTCGTGGTGGTGCTGGCCGCGGACGATGCGCGCTGGGGCGAGCTTGCGGTCTCGAGCAATCCGAAGCTTCTCACCGCGATCGGCGGCGCCGGACGCCAGGACTCCGTGATGAATGGGCTGAAGCGCCTCGGCGCGCTCGCCGCGCCCGACGATTGGGTGCTGGTACACGATGCGGCCCGCCCGTGCCTCGATCGGGACGACGTGCGCTCGCTGATCGACGCGCTCGACGCCGCCGGTTGCGGCGCGGTACTCGCAGCGCCCGTCGTCGATACGGTCAAGCGCGAGCGCGACGGGCTGGTGGGCGAGACGGTCGATCGCGCGGGGTTGTGGCGCGCCTTGACGCCTCAGGTATTCGGCCTCGCGGCGCTCGAGCGCGCGCTCGAGGAGGCCGCGCGGCTCGGCATCCAGGTGACCGACGAGGCACAGGCCATGGAGCGGCTGGGGTTTCGCGCGCGCCTGGTATCCGGCTCGCCGTTCAATATTAAGGTAACGCGCGTGGCCGACCTTGCAGCGGCAACACAAATATTGCGAAGTGTGGAGAGCGCCAAGATGAGGGTAGGCCAGGGATTCGACGTGCATGCTTTCGGCGCAGGCGATCACGTCATGCTCGGCGGCGTGCGGATCGCCCACCATCGGGGCGTGGTGGCGCATTCCGACGGCGATGTGGTGATCCATGCGCTCTGCGATGCCGTGCTCGGCGCGCTCGGCGAGGGCGACATCGGGCGGCACTTTCCGGACAGCGATCCTCAGTATCGAGGCGCCGACAGCCGGGTGTTCCTGCGCCGCGTGGCGGAAATGATGCGCGCCGCGGGTCTCAAGCTGGTCAACGCCGACATCACGGTGTTGGCCGAGGCGCCGCGGATCGCCGCGCACCGTGCCGCGATCGCCGCGAATCTCGCCGCCGACTTGGGCGCCTCGGAGAAGTCGATCAACGTCAAGGCAACCACGACCGAGCGCATGGGATTCATCGGGCGGGGCGAGGGACTCGCGGCGCAGGCGGCCGTGCTGCTCGACGGGTCGTGAGCCTGCGCGGCCGGCGCCCGGATGCCTGGACGTGTGCGGCGCTCGCGCCGCCGCGCGCCCACGGCGCGCCGCTTCCGAAGGCGGAGATCAAGGCCGAGCCCGAGGACTTTCGCGTCGAAGAACAGCTCTCCTTCGTGCCCTCGGGCAAGGGCCCGCACTGGCTGCTGCGCGTCGAGAAGCGTGCCGCCAACACGCGCTGGGTGGCCGCGGAGCTTGCGCGGCTCGCGGGCCTGCCGCCGGCCGAGGTGGGCTACGCAGGACTCAAGGATCGGCACGCGATCACGGTGCAATGGTTCAGCGTCCCGGCCGCGAACAACTCTCAAGAATTCTGGCGTGCGGTGCGCACCGACGAGTTCAGGGTCCTGGAGGTGCACGCCAACCAGCGCAAGCTCAAGCGCGGCGCCCTGTCCGGCAACCGCTTCCGCATCCGCCTGCGCAACGTCGCCTGGTCGCGCGATGCGCTCGAGGCGAAGCTCGCGGCGCTGCGCGCACACGGTGCGCCCAATTATTTCGGCCCGCAGCGCTTCGGCCGCGAGGGCTGCAATCTCGACCGCGTCGCCGATTGGCTCGAGGGCGGCGTGAAACCGGCGGGCCGCACCGAGCGCGGGTTCGCCTTGTCCGCGGCCCGCTCGCTCATCTTCAATGCGGTTCTCGCACGGCGGGTGGAGAGCGCGAGCTGGGGACTGCTGCAGCCCGGCGATCTGGCGAGTCTCGACGGCAGCGGCAGCCATTTTCGCGTCGAAGCGGTCGACGATGAGCTCTCGAGGCGCGTCGAGGGGTTCGACATCCATCCCTCGGGGCCGCTCTGGGGTCGCGGGGCGCCGCAGACCGAAGGCCCGGTGCGCGAGATCGAGCTCGAGACGGCGCGCGAATTCGGCGCGGTCGCCGAACTCCTTGCTGCCGAAGGGCTCGAGCAGGAGCGCCGGCCGCTGCGCTGCGCGGTCCGGGACCTGTGCATCGAGGCGGATGGCGGTGTCGAGCCGGAGGCTGGAACGCTCACGCTCTCATTCAGCCTCGGCCGCGGCCAGTTCGCGACCGCGGTGCTGCGCGAGATCGCCGGGCTCGGCGATGCGTTCGAGCCTGGCGCCGATCAGGCTGGCGCGGATTAGGCGCGCAACAACACGTAGAGCGCGCCGGTACCGCCGTCGATGGCGCGCGCGGAGGTGAACGCGATCACATCGGCGTGCCGCCTCAGCCAGGAATTCACGGCGATCTTGAGAATCGGGCCGCGCGCACCCGAGCGGTAGCCCTTGCCGTGCACGATCCGCACGCAACGATAACCGGCGCCGCGGCTCTGCTCGATGAAGTCGGCGAGGCTATCGCGCGCCGCGGACTGACTCAACCCATGCAGGTCGATCTGGTCCTCGATCGGGACGAGGCCGCGCCGAAGATGGCGCAGCGTTTGCGTGCGCACGCCGGGCCGGTGGAACGACAACACGTCGGCGCCCGTGACCGAGTCTTCCTCGGGCACGTGCTCGGCGACGAGCGGCATGTCACGTGCGGCGTCCTCGGCCGCCGCGGCGGACGCCGCTGGGCGGCGCGCCTTTCGCGGCTTGCTTGGCTCGGTCGCCGGCGCGGTTTGCATGAGCGGCTTCACGTCGCGTACCGCGGCGCGAAACAGCAGCGCCTCGTCGGAGACGGCCGAGTCGTCGCCTTGCGCGTCATTCGATTTTGAGCGTGCTTTTGCCAAGGTGAGACGGCTCGATCCGCTATCGGGGTTTGCGGCGTTACAGTATAGTCGGCGGGGCGCAACCCATCATCCGGCTTGTGTAAAATCGATTGAAAATCCTACTTTCCAACGACGACGGTTATCGGGCCGAGGGCTTAGAGGCGCTTCGGCGGGAGATCAAACCGCTCGGCGCCGTCACCGTCGTGGCTCCCGATCGCAACCGCAGCGGCGCGAGCAATTCGCTCACGCTCGACGTGCCGGTGCGCGCGGCGCGCTACGATACCGACTGCTTCTACGTCAATGGCACGCCCACCGATTGCGTGCACCTTGCGATTTCGGGACTGTTCGATTTCGAGCACGACATCGTCGTCTCGGGCGTGAACGACGGGGCGAATCTGGGCGATGACACGCTGTACTCGGGAACGGTGGCTGCGGCGGTGGAGGGTAGGTTTCTCGGATTGCCGGCGATCGCGGTATCGCTGTGCGTCGAGCCGGGCAGTCCCAGGAATTTTGCGAGCGCTGCGCGCATTGCGGCGAGTCTGATCCAGCGTCTTTCGGTCACGCCGCTGCAGATACCGGTGATGCTCAACGTCAATGTGCCGGATCTCCCTGACGGGGAGCTCGCGGGTATCCAAGTCACTCGGCTCGGCAATCGGCACCGCAGCAAGCGCGTGGTGCCCGCCAAGGACCCGCGGGGCCGCAATGTCTATTGGGTGGGCGCGGCCGGCGAGGGGCAGGACGCCGGCCCGGGAACCGATTTCCACGCGATCGCGCACGGCTTTGCGTCCATCACGCCGCTGCAGATCGATTTGACGCGCCACGCAGCTCTACCGGAGCTCGAGCGCTGGCTGTCCGTTTGAGCACCTTCATTCAAGGGCCGCGCCTCAACGGGATCGGGATGACCTCGGCCCGCACGCGCGAGCGGCTGGTGCAGAGACTGCAAGAGCAGGGCATCGCCGATCCGCGCGTGCTCGACCGGATACGCAATGTGCCGCGGCATTTGTTCGTGGACGAGGCGCTCGCGACGCGCGCCTACGAAGACACGGCGCTGCCGATCGGCTTCGGTCAGACCATCTCCCAGCCCTATGTCGTCGCGCGCATGACCGAGGCGCTGCTCAAGGCAGGACCGACGCCCAAGGTGCTCGAGATCGGCACCGGCTGCGGCTATCAAACGGCCGTGCTCTCGCCGCTGGTGAAGGAGATCTACACGGTCGAGCGCATCGCAAGCCTCGTGGGCCGGGCGCGGCGCGCGCTGCGCGAGCTGAAGATTCGCAACGTGCACTTCCGGCACGACGACGGCAATGTCGGCTGGCCGACGCGCGCCCCCTTCGACGGGATTCTCGTGACGGCGGCGCCGCATGCAGTGCCGCCGGCGCTGTTCGAGCAGCTCATCGTCGGTGGCCGCTTGATCGCACCGGTCGGTCCCGACGGGCGGCAGGAGCTGGTGCGCTACACCAAGACCGAGTCGCGCGTGCAGCGCGAGTGCTTGGGCGCGGTGAGTTTCGTCCCCTTGCTCTCGGGATTGCAGCGTTAGATTCCACGTGCGTCTCGCCCGGGCGATCGGCGTCATCGGGTTAATCGGGTTCATTGGCATGGTTGACGGTTGCGCGTCGGGCGGCGGCTATACGCCCGAGACGTACGTGGTGCGGCCGCAGGACACGCTCTACAGCATCGCTTGGCGCCACGATCTCGACTATCACGAGCTCGCGCGGTGGAACAACATCGGATCCAATTACCGCATTACGATCGGTCAGATCTTGATGCTGCGGCCGCCGGCGCGAGCGCCCGCGGAGGCGCTGCCCGCCCGGACCAATGCACCCGTGCCGGCCCGCTCGAGTCCGCCTCCGCCGGCCCGGACCGGTTCACCTGCGCCCGCCAAACAAGCGGAGATCTGGCCGCCTGCGGGCACGCCGCCGGCGCCCACCCCGCCGCCCACCGCGGCCGCGACATTACCCCCAGCGTCCGACGGCGGATCCACGCGCTGGACCTGGCCGACGGAGCATGCGTCGCCGCCGCGTCCTGTACCGGGCGGGGGCATCCTGCTGCTCGGGCAACTCGGCCAGCCGGTGCGCGCCGCGTGCAGCGGACACGTGGTGTATGTGGGCAACGGTCTTCGCGGCTACGGCAATCTCATCATCATCAAGCATGGCGAGAACCTGCTG
>JBEKVP010000179.1:0-5560 GCA_049513935.1 Steroidobacteraceae bacterium | reverse complement strand
CTATGGGGCGCGGTATTGGGGCACGGCAACCTCATCTATCACGCGGCCGGCTGGCAGGAAGGCGGACTCACTGCCTCCTTCGAGAAGCTGATCCTGGACGTCGAGATGCTGCAGCTCATGATCGAGTTCTTGAAGCCGATCGTCGTCGACGAGCAGGAACTCGGGTTCGAGGCGATCAAGGGAGTCCCCACGGGCGGGCATTTCTTCGGCGAGCCGCACACCATGGAGCGCTACGAGCACGCCTTCTATCGGCCGCTGGTATCGAACTGGCAGAACTACGAGAACTGGCAGCTTGCGGGCGGCAAGGATGCGACGCAGCGCGCCACGGAGCTGTGGAAGCTGGCACTCGGCGAATACCAGGAACCCGCGCTCGACCCGGCGATTCGAGAAGCGCTCGATGCCTACGTCGCTGACCGCCGGGCCGAGATCGGCAGCGGCGAGCCCTGAAGGCTTACAATGGCGGCTTGGGCAACGGCCGCCGGAGAAATCCCGTGAAATTCATTTTTTTGACCGCGCTGTTCGCCTGCGCCGCCGGCGCAGCGGACCCGCTCAACTCGAAGGCGGAATTCGGCGGGGAATGCCCCGAGGCGCTCTCCGAGGGCCGGCACCTGATGACCGACTGTATGGTGACCTGGACCGACAAGGACGGGAAGCTCTATTGCTTCAGCACCGAGGCGGCAAAGACCGCGTTCCTGCAGAATCCCGTGGAGAAGCTCGCGCGCGCGCGCGAGCTCATGGCGGCCGGGAGCGTCGAGTCCACCGAGACCGCCATGCAGTCGTTCACCGGGAGCGACGCCGAAGCGCTGGTCCGCGACACGGTCGGCGCGAAAACAAAGGCGAACAACGGCGTATTTCCCCTGGACGACTCGCGCAACGGCGCGCATCTGAAGCTCGTGTTCGACGACATCGACTTCACGCGTACGATCGACGGCTACGGATTCTTTCCCGACGTCAAGTTCCACGATCAGGCCGATCCTCGCAAGAATTACCTGATCGATTTCTGGGTCGTGCCGGTCAACGGAAAACTGCAAGTCGAGGAGACCCGCATCTACAAGGAGCCGCTGCTCTCGGACGGCAAGTGGATCATCATGGCGCGCCAGCCCATTCCCTGGTGGTGGATCCCCGCCTCCGAGCACCCGGGCCATCTCGCCACCAAGCGCGGCTGGGAAGTCATGTCGGCGGTCGAGCAGAATGCGATGCAGGTGAGCGCCCAGAATAACGGCGTGTTCAAGCTCAAGGACGACAAGACCGGCAAGGTACTCGAGCTCGAGTTCGTCGACACGCACCAGCCGGTGCGCCAGCTCGACGGCGACGGCCACTACTTCGCCTGCACCGACTTCCGTGTCGTCGGCACGCAGAACGAGATTTACGACATCGATTTCTGGGTGAACGACAAAGACGGCAAGATGTCGGTCGATCAGACCAAGGTGCACAAGGTCCCCGAGCAAAAGGACGGACAGTGGGTACAGGTGCCCCGCTACGAGTGGAAGGACCTCGGCAGCTCGCACGTCGTCCCTTGACGACTCAAGGGGCCCGCCCGTACGGAAACGACGCGGTGGAGAGGGGTTTGGCGATGTGGAAACCCTGCGCGTAGCCGACCCCCAGGCGGCCGAGCTCGGCGAGCACCTCGGCGGATTCGACACGCTCGGCGATCGTCTGGATGCCCATCGCCTTGCCCACTTGGCTGATCGCCTCGACCATGCTGCGATTCACCGGATCGCGCGTCACGTTCTCGATGAATTGCCCGTCGATCTTGAGGTAATCGACCGGCAGGGTCTTCAGGTACATGAACGAGGACAGGCCGCTGCCGAAATCGTCGAGCGCGAAGTGGCAGCCCCGCGATTTCAGTTCACGCATGAAATAGACCGCGTTGCCGAGATTCGCGATGGCCGCGGTCTCGGTGATCTCGAAGCACATCGCTCCCGGCGCGAGATCGCGCGCGCTGAGCTCGGCGATCAGATACTCGAGGAAGCGCTCATCGTTGAGCGAGGTGCCGGACAGATTGACCGCCACGGTGTAAGGCTTGACGCCGGATGAGACCCGATGCACGACGCGGTCGAGCGCCTGGCGCACCACCCACCGATCGATGGACGGCATGACGTTGTAGCGCTCCGCAGCGGGGATGAATTCCGCCGGAGCGACGCGCGCGCCGTTCTCATCGCGCAGGCGCAACAGCAGCTCGAAGTGCTCGCGCTCATCCGAATTCTTGCCGATGGCCACGATCGGCTGATAAAAGAGCTCGAAGCGCCCTTCATCGCAGGCTCGGGTGAGCTTCGACACCCAATGCATCTCGCGATGGCGCTCCGGCACGTTGTCGGGCTTGTAGAGCTGCACGCGGTTTCGGCCCTGGTCCTTTGCCGCATAGCAAGCGACGTCGGCTGCGCTCATCACGCTCGCGACGGTCGGCGTGTCGCCGGTAATCTCGACGATCCCGATGCTGACGCCGACCGCGAGCACGCCGTCCTGCCAGATGAAGCGGTAGTCGCGGATTGCCTGGCGCAGCGTCTCGGCCACGCGCATCGCCTGGTCGAGGGTGCAGTTCCCGAGCAGGATCCCGAATTCATCCCCGCCCAATCGCGCCAGGGTGTCCCCGGTACGCACCCGGGACTGCAGCACCCCCGTGATTTGCTTCAAGAGCTGATCGCCTGCCGGGTGCCCGCAGGTGTCGTTGACGAGCTTGAACTGATCGAGATCGAGGTACAAGAGCGCCTGGCGGCAGTCGGCGTCCTGGCGCACGCTTTCCACCGCGGTGGTGAGACGATTTTCGAACTCACGCCGGTTGATGAGCCCGGTGAGCGCGTCGTGGCTCGCCTGATAGTGCAGCGCCCGATGGAGCCTGCGCTCCTTGCTGACGTCGTGAAACACCATGACCGCGCCAATGAGATTTCCGGCACGGTCGCGGATCGGCGCGGCAGAGTCCTGAATCGCGATCTCCTGGCCGCGCCGCGGCATGAACACGGTGTGCTGCTTGAGCCCGAGCACCTGCCCCTCGCGCAGGCAGCGCGCGATCGGGCTCTCGCCCGCCTCGCGCGTCCCCTCATCGACCACCGCCAGGATGCTGCTGATGAGCTGCAACTGCGCCTCGTGGTTCTCCCACCCGGTGAGGCTTTCGGCCACCGGATTCATGTAGTCGACGCGGCCCTCCGAATCGGTGGTGATCACTGCGTCGCCGATCGACTGCAAGGTCACCTGGGCGCGCTCCTTCGCCTGGAACACCGCGGTCTCGGCCTTTTTTCGCTCCGTGATGTCGGCGATCGTGCCCTCGAAGCCGATCACGCGGCCCTGCTTGTCGCGCACCACGCGGCCGTTGTCGACGACCACGAGCATGCTGCCGTCCCTGCGCCGCAACACATATTCGTCGTTGCGTACCTCGCCCTCGCTCTCCATGCGGCGCACGTAGGTCTCCCGATCGTTCGGATACCAGTAGAGCGAGTGGGCGGAGAGCTGATACAGCTCCTCGGCGGAGGCGTACCCGAGCATCTGCACGAACGCCGGATTCACCACCAGCAATCGGCCGTCGCGCGTGGTGCGGTAGACCCCTTCCATGACGCTTTCGAACAGGCCGCGAAACTTCGCCTCGCTGTCGCGCAGCGCGTCCTCCGCGCAGCGCCGCTCGATCGCAATCCCGGCGATCTGCGTCATGCGCGACATGAGCTCGTGGTCGCGCGCGCAAGGCACACCCGGTTGGCGCTGGTAGACCGAGAAAGTCCCGAGAACCTGGCCGTCCGAGGCGGGAATGGGTGCGGACCATGCGGCGCGCAGCCCCGCGTGGCCGGCCGCTTCGCGGCGAAACTCCCACAGCGCGTCGGTGTCGATGTCGGCGACGGTCACCTGGCGCGACAGATACACGGCGGCCGAGCAGGAACCGAAGCGAATACCGATCGGCGTACGGTCCATCGCCGCCACGAATCCGCGCGGCAGGGTCGGCGCCGCGCCAAAGCTCAAGACTTGCCGTTCCGGATCGAACAGATTGATGGCGCAGGAGCCTCCCGCCATGGCCCGCTCGATCACCTCGCAGATCGCCTCGAGCACCGAGGAGAGCGGTGCGTTTGCGGCGATCTTCTCGAATACCCGGCGCTCGCCCGCGGCGATCGCATCGCTGCGCTTGCGCTCGGTGATGTCGGTGATGCTGGCGCGGATCAGCCGGCCGCTCGAGCTCGGCAGGCGCACGAAGCGCACTTCGCACGGTATGTTCTGCCCGAGGGCGTCGCAATGGATCCACTCGAACACCGGCGCTCCGCCCGCGAGCGCGCCGTCGATATAGCCGCGCGGCACGCCGAACGAGGGGGTGCCGTCGGACTGGCGCAAGGGACTGATCTTGTCCGGGCCGCTCGCCAGCAAGGCGGCGCGATCCATGCGGAAAAAGCGGCACGCGTTGTCGTTCACGTCGACGAACCGGCCCCGATCGACATCGAACACCAGGATCGCCTCCGGGGCGTGCTCGACCAGCGTGCGGTAGCGCGCCTCGCTCTCGCGCATCGACTGCTCGGCGAGGTGCCGCTCCGTGATGTCGCGGATGCAGACGATGTAGCCGTCGCGCCGGTTGAGATTCGCCTTGCTGACCGCGACTTCCACGGCGACGCGCGCGCCGTCCTTGGTGGTGCCCCAGGTCTGGTGCGCCGCGAGGTCGACGTGGGTGTCGTCGATCTTCGCCGCGCAGCGCTCGAGAAACTCGACCGGCCCGCGCGCGTCCGTCTCCGGCAAGAGATAGTCGAGGCCGCGGCCGAGGATCTCGGCTTGCGAGTAGCCGAAGATTCGCTCGCCGGTCGGATTGAAGGTTTCGATGTGACCGCTGTCGTCGACGGTGACGATGGCGTCCTTGACGTTGTCGAGAATCGCCTGCAGGTGCGTCGCGCTCTGCTCGCGAATCTCGCGGGTGAGCGCCTGCGCCTCGTCCGACATGAGTTGCATCGAGCGCACGATCCCGCGCCGCTCGGAATCGATGCGGTCGTAGTGCGCGCTCACGGTCTTCAGGAGCGCGCGCACGTCGAGCTCGCCGCCGCGTCCGCGCGCCTCGGCGAGCTGCCGCTCGAGCAAGCGATTGAGGCTCTCCGGTGTAGGCGGCGGCTCGCTCAGGAGAGCGGCCGCGGTATCGCGTGACAAGTCTTGGGATCTCCCGCGCTGAATCGGAGGTCACCCCATATCCGGCGATACCGGGTACCTCGATGTCACGATGTTAGGGAGATCCCGCAACGGCGGCGTGACGTACGTCTCGTTTCGTCCAATAATCGGTTACATAATGCCCGCGCCGGGCGACTCGCGCCGCGGCCGGGATCGATCCCGGGCGATCTAACTCTGCTCGGCCGTCTCGCGCTCGGAACGCTTGCGGTCGACCTCGCGCAGATTGCGCTTGCGCAGCCGAATGGAGGTGGGGGCGACCTCGATCAGCTCGTCGTCGTCGATGAACTCCATGGCCTGCTCCAGGGTGAAGCGTATGGGCGGGGTCAGCACCACGTTCTCGTCCTTGCCCGCGGCGCGCATGTTGGTGAGCTTCTTGCCCTTCAACGGGTTCACCACCAGATCGTTGTCGCGGTTGTTGATCCCGATGATCATGCCCTCA
>JBEKVP010000178.1:0-5562 GCA_049513935.1 Steroidobacteraceae bacterium | reverse complement strand
CCGCTTGCCGGATCGAAGGGGCCGGGGCCGTGCCACTTGATGGGATCGGCCTCAGCCGGCGCATAGCCCTTGCCCTTGCGCGTGACCACGTGGAGGAACTGGGGGCCGCGCAGCTTCTTCACATTTCCGAGCGTGGTGACCAGCGATTTTATGTCGTGTCCGTCGATTGGCCCGATGTAGTTGAAACCCATTTCCTCGAACAAGGTCCCCGGAAGCACCATGCCTTTCAGATGCTCTTCGGAGCGCCGCGCGAGCTCCCACACCGTCGGCATCTGGCGCAGCACCTTCTTGCCGCCCTCCCGAAGATGCGCATACATCCGGCCCGACAGTGCGCGTGCGAGATAGTTGGAGAGCGCTCCGACGTTCTCGGAGATCGACATGTCATTGTCGTTCAGGATGATGAGCAGATCCGCCGGCGCCGAGCCGGCGTGGTTCAGCGCTTCGAAGGCCATGCCCGCGGTGAGTGCGCCGTCGCCGATGATTGCGACCACGCGACGATCCTCGCCGCGTTTGGCGGCCGCGACGGCCATGCCGAGCGCCGCGCTGATCGATGTCGAGGAGTGGCCCACGCCGAACGTGTCGTACTCGCTCTCGCTGCGCGTGGGAAACGGCGCGAGGCCCCCGTCCTGCTTGATCGTGTGCAGCAGTTGACGCCGTCCGGTCAGCACTTTGTGCGGATACGCCTGGTGGCCCACGTCCCAGACGAGCCGGTCATAAGGCGTGTTGAAAATGTAATGCAGCGCCACGGTAAGCTCGACCGTCCCGAGGCCTGCCGCGAAATGTCCCCCGCGTGTGCTGACGCTCTGGATCAAAAATTGGCGCAGCTCGTCGGCGAGAGCCGTGAGCTTCGCGGCCGGCAGGCTGCGAAGATCCGAAGGCACATCGATGCCCTCGAGGAGGGGGTAGGTGTTGGGCGGCACGATCATCCCGGGCAGTTTATACCGCCCGATCCCTCGCGGGTATCGGGCGCGGGTGCTTTTGTAGCACAATCGCCACCGTCGCCGTGGGCGACGTTGCGGCGATCCTGCATGGCCCGTTATAGTTGTTTATGGGCTACCAGCGGCATTCTGCACAGAGTATTTGGGTCTTTTGCGCCACACCAGCCCCGTTGATGCTATCCCCCTGACTTTCCGCGATACTGTTCCTATGGATTCCGGCATTACCGATGAGGGTTACCAACACCAGATTCTTCCGCACGTCTCGCGCACGTTCGCGCTGACGATCCCCCAGTTGCCGCCGCCGCTGCGAATTGCGGTCACCAACGCGTATTTGCTGTGCCGGATCGCCGATACCATCGAGGACGAGCCGGCGCTCTCCCCCTTGGAAACCCTTGCATTTCTAGATCGATTCAAAGCCGTCGTGGCGGCCGGGCGGGGGGCCCGAGATGCGGCCCAGCTGGCCGGCGAGGTCGACAAACGCCTGTCGGCCCGTACGCTGCCGGCTGAGCGCGATCTCATCGTCAACATGGTGCGCGTGCTCAATGTGACCGCATCGCTCACCGCGCCGCAGCGCAGCGCCATCCAGCGGTGCTTGACGCTCATGTGCTACGGGATGCCCCGTTTCCAGCGCTCGGCGAGCTTGCGCGGCTTACCGCGCAGTACCGACCTCGACGACTACTGCTACTATGTGGCGGGCGTAGTCGGGGATATGCTCACGGAGCTCTTCTGCGAGTACTCCGCACAGATCGCCCGAAATCACGCAAAGATGCAATACCTGGCGGTTTCCTTCGCTCAGGGTCTGCAAATGACCAACATCCTCAAGGACGTCTGGGAGGATCGCAGCCGGGGCGCCTGCTGGCTGCCGCAGGACGTATTCACTGCGCACCACGTCGATCTGGCGCAGCTTGCCCCGGAACCCCCGAATCCCGGCTTCGATGCGGGAATGCGCGAGTTAATCGGCGTGGCGCACGCCCATTTGCGGAACGCGTTGGATTACACATTATTAATTCCGGCGACCGAAGCGGGGATCCGGCGTTTTTGCCTATGGGCCATCGGGCTAGCGGTGCTTACATTGAGAAAAATTCACAATAATCCCGGCTTCACGGCCGGCTCCCAGGTCAAGATCACTCGATCCGCCGTGACCATGACACGCCTTTTGACGGATGTTTCGCTACGCAGCGACTGGATGCTGCGCCGTCTCTTCGCAGGGGCCGCGCGCGGCTTGCCGCTCGGGCGGCTCGCCGAGCTGCGCCGCCCGCAGGCGGTCCGCACCGAGTTCGAGGCTCCTCCCGGTGCCGATGAGCTCGCCGGCGAGGCCACGGAGCCGGTGCGCCGACGCTCGTACGGGAGCTCGGCAACATGAGCCGCGTCGCACAAAACCCTCAACTGCAGCCCGGCACCGGGGCCCAGGCGCGCGCGGACGTCGTTGCGCTCACGCTCACCAAGACGGTCTCGACGCTCCTCGACCGCACCATCGCGCTCGCGCGAGACGCGATGATCGCGCGGCAAACTGCAGAGGGCTACTGGCTGTTCGAGCTCGAGGCGGACTGCACCATCCCCGCTGAGTTCATCATGATGATGCACTTCCTGGACGAGATCGACGCGGGTCTCGAGACCAAGATCGCGGCTTATTTGCGCGCGCATCAGATGGCCGGCGGCGGCTGGCCGCTGTACTACGGCGGCGACTTCAACATGAGCTGCAGCGTCAAGGCCTATTACGCGCTGAAGCTCGCGGGCGACGACCTCAACGCGCCGCACATGGTGCGGGCTCGCGCGGCGATTCTCGAGCGCGGCGGCGCCGCCCGAGCGAACGTGTTTACGCGCATCGCGCTGGCGCTGTTCGGCCAGCTTCCCTGGCGCGGTGTGCCCTACATTCCCGTCGAGATCATGTTGCTGCCGAAGTGGTTTTTCTTTCACCTCGACAAGGTGTCGTACTGGTCGCGCACGGTGATGGTGCCGCTGTTCATCTTGTGCTCCCGCAAAGCTCGCGCCAAGAACCCGAGAAACGTGCACATCCGCGAGCTGTTCACGACGCCCCCGGAGGAGGAAACCGACTACTTCCGCGACAGCAAGCAGGCGGGCGCCCTCGGCAATCTCCTGCTGTTCGTCGATCGATTGGCCCGCTCGATGATCGAACCGTTGATACCGCGCGCGATGCGGGCGCGGGCGACGCGGCGCGCGGAAGCGTGGATGCTCGAGCGCCTCAACGGCGAGGATGGGCTCGGCGCCATTTTCCCTGCCATGGTCAACGCGCTCGAGGCGATGACAATCCTCGGCTACCCGCACGACGACCCGCGGCGCGTAACGGCCAAGCGCGCGCTGGAGAAACTCCTGGTCATTGGACCCACTAGCGCCTATTGCCAGCCGTGCGTGTCGCCCGTGTGGGACACGGCGTTGAGCGCGCTGGCGATGCAAGCCGTCGGATGCTCGCCTTCGCAGGGGGCCTCGACGGGCGCGCTCGACTGGCTGCAGACCGAGCAATTGCTCGACGAGCCGGGCGATTGGCAGGTCGAGCGGCCGAACCTCAAGGGCGGCGGCTGGGCATTTCAGTTCGCGAACGACTATTACCCCGACCTCGACGATACCGCCGTGGTTGCCTGGGCGATGCATCAGGCGCCCAACGCCGCCGACTACACCGAGTGCGTGGACCGCGCGCTCGATTGGCTGGTCGGGATGCAAAGCAAGAACGGAGGGTTCGCGGCGTTCGATGCGGACAACACCTCGTATTACCTCAACAAGATTCCGTTCGCGGATCACGGCGCGCTGTTGGATCCGCCGACGAGCGATGTGAGCGCTCGTGTCGTGACGGCGCTCTCGCTCATCGGACGTCCGCAAGACAAGCCCGCGCTCGAGCGCGCGATGGCGTATCTGCGCGCCGAGCAGGAAGCGGACGGCTCCTGGTTCGGGCGATGGGGCACGAACTACATCTACGGCACCTGGTCGGTACTGACCGCATTCGCGCAGGCGGGTGTGGGAGCGCAGGATCCCGCCGTGCGGCGCGCCGTCGATTGGCTGCTCGATCGTCAGAATTCGGACGGCGGCTGGGGGGAAGGCAACGACAGCTACCTCAAGAATGGGCGCGGCGGCGGCAGGGGTGCGAGCACGCCCTATCACACCGCGTGGGCCTTGTTGGCCCTGTTGGCATCGGGCGAGGCGAATTCCGACGCGGCCCGCCGCGCCGTGAATCATCTCTTGCGCACCCAGCGGGCCGACGGCCTGTGGGCCGATGCGAGTTTTACCGCGCCCGGCTTTCCGCGAGTCTTCTACCTCAAGTATCACGGATATTGCAGCTACTTCCCGCTCTGGGGGCTGGGCGCGTACCGAACGCTGACTCGAGCCGGTACCGCACATTGAATTCGGCGGGCGTCGTCGCGGCCCTCGCCGCGGAGGCGCGCACGCTGGGTTCGACGCTACCGCGGGGCGGAGAGGCGTATGCCAGATTGCCCGGCGGCATGCTGCTCGCGGTCGGCGGAATCGGAGAGGCCGCGGCCGCGGCCGCGGCCGAGCGGCTGGTCGAAGCCGGTGCCGCCGCGCTCGTGAGTTGGGGGATGGCCGGCGGTCTCGATCCCTCGCTCGAGGCTGGGGTCGTGTGCCTACCCCACGAAGTCATCGCTCCCGACGGTACGCACTATCCGACCGCACGCGAGTGGCGCGAGACGCTTGCACCGTTGATCGCTGCTGGTCACCGGGTCGCCCGAGGGAGCCTGCTCACGAGCGTGCTACCGCTCGCTACTGTGTTCGCAAAGGGAGCAGCGCACCGCAACACGGGCGCGGTCGCCGTCGATATGGAGAGCTCGGCGGTGGCGCGGACCGCCCGCACCCACGGTCTGCCCTTCATTGCGGTCCGCGCGATCGTCGATACGGCGAAGGATGTCGTGCCGCCGGCAGTCAGCGCCGCATCCGAGTCCGGACAGGTGCGCATCGGTCGGCTGCTTCTGGGTCTCCTCCGTTCACCTGCCGACCTCATGCCGTTATTGCGGCTGGCGACACGCTACAGGGCCGCGACCGGCTCGTTGCAGGCGGTTGCCGCGCTGCTCAGCGGCACTTCTCCGACTTCTGCTGGCCCGACTTCTGCTGGTCCAAGTCCCGCGCACGCGCGCTCAAGGCCGGCGTGAGGGCGCTCGTCACAGGGGCTACCGGATTTGTAGGCGCTGCGGTCGCGCGCGCCTTGCTGCGCGAGGGGTGGCAGGTTCGCGTGCTGGCACGCGCCGGATCGGATCGCAGCAACGTGCGCGATCTGCCGGTCGAGGTCGCCGTCGGCGATCTCACCGATCGCCCCTCGCTCGATCTCGCCGCTGCCGATTGCCAGGGACTGTTCCACGTCGCCGCGGACTATCGGCTGGGAGCGCCGGACCCGGGCGAGCTGTACCGAGTCAACGTCGAGGGCACGCGCAACGTGCTCTCGGCCGCCGGGCGAGCGGCGGTGGGGAGAATCGTCTACACCTCGAGCGTCGCGACCGTCGGAATTCCTGCCGACGGCACGCCCGGGGACGAGCAAACGCCGGTTGGGCTCGCGGCGATGATCGGGCACTACAAGCGCTCGAAATTTCTCGCGGAGCAAGTGGCGGTCGAAGCGGCGCGCGACGGTTTGTCCGTCGTCATCGTCAACCCCTCGACTCCCATC
>JBEKVP010000177.1:0-5587 GCA_049513935.1 Steroidobacteraceae bacterium | reverse complement strand
ACCGTTATCAGCTCCGCCACCAAGGAAGTCATCATCGGCTTCGACCGTCCCTTCGTCATCATCGGCGAGCGCATCAATCCGACGGGACGCAAGATCCTCGCAGCCGAGATGGCGGCCGGGGACTTCAGCCGCGTGGAGGCGGACGCGCGCGCCCAGGTCGAGGCGGGCGCCCATATGCTCGACGTGAACGCGGGAATTCCGCTCGCCGACGAACCCGCCATCCTCGCGAAGGCGGTGCAGCTCGTGCAATCGATCACCGACGTGCCGCTGTCGATCGACTCATCGATCGTGGCCGCCCTCGAGGCCGGTCTTCGGGTCTACAAGGGCAAGGCGCTGGTGAATTCGGTCACCGGCGAAGAGGAGCGCCTGGAGGTCGTGTTGCCGCTCGTCAAAAAGCACGGCGCCGCGGTGATCGCGATCTCGAACGACGAGACCGGTATTTCCGAGGATCCCGATGTGCGCTTCGCGGTCGCGAAGAAGATCGTCGAGCGGGCGATGGATCACGGCATTCCGGCGAGCGACGTCGTCGTCGATCCTTTGGTGATGCCGATCGGCGCCATCAACCAGGCAGGCGTGCAAGTCATGCGCCTGGTGCGGCGGCTGCGCGAGGAGCTCAAGGTCAACACCTCGTGCGGCGCCTCGAACGTGAGCTTCGGCTTGCCGAACCGCGACGGAATCAACAGCGCGTTTCTCACCATGGCGATGGCCGCGGGCCTCACCTCGGCGATCACCAACCCCATGCACGTCGAGGTCATCAAAGCGGTCATGGGTGCCGACGTCATGCTCGGCCACGACCCGGATTGCGCGCGCTGGATCCGGCGCTTCCGCGAAGCGCCGCCGACCGGTACGGGCACCGCCACCGGCACCGCCGGCGCGGGCGAGGCGCCTCGCGGTCGCCGCGAGGGCGGGCATCGCCGTCGCTCGGCCTGAACGGCAAGCCGCTCATGGCTGCAAGAGACCCTCTCGTCGTGTTCATGCCCTCCGGGAAGCGAGGCCATTTCCCGGAGGGCACGCCGCTACTGCAGGCGGCTCGCAGCCTCGGCGTGGACATCGACTCGGTGTGCGGCGGGCGGGCATTGTGCGGGCGCTGCCAAGTGCTGGTCGCCGAAGGCGAGTTCGCGAAGCTCGGCGTGTCGTCCTCGAGTGCGAGCCTCTCGCCGTTCAGCGAGCCGGAGATGCGTTTCTCGAAGCGCGCACCGCTCGCACCCGGACGCCGCCTGTCGTGTTCGGCGCGCGTGCGCGCCGACGTCGTGATCGATGTGCCCGAGAGCAGCCAAGTGCACCGCCAGGTCGTGCGCAAGGAGGCCGACGTTCGCGCCATCGAGCTCAATCCCGTGGTGCGGCTGCATTACGTGCAGGTGAAGCAGCCGGACATGCATGATCCGTCCGGGGATCTGCGGCGGCTGTTCGACGCGCTCGAGGCGGAATGGAGTCTCAAGGATCTTACTTGCGATCTCGCCGTGCTGCAGATCCTGCAGCCCGCGCTGCGTGCCGGGGGCTGGCAGGTCACCGTCGCCGTGCATGACAGCCGACAGATCATCGGCGTATGGCCGGGCCTGCATGAGGCCGTTTTCGGCCTCGCGGTCGATATCGGATCGACCACCATCGCCGCGCACCTGTGCGATTTGACCAGCGGCGAGGTGGTCGCCTCCGCCGGCGCCATGAACCCGCAGATCCGCTTCGGCGAGGACCTCATGAGCCGCGTCTCGTATTCGATGATGAATCCGGGCGGCGCGGCGCTCATGACCGCGGCGGTGCGCGAGGCGCTCAACGGGCTTGCCGTCGATGTGGCGCGCGGCGCCGGGGTATCGCACGAGGACATCCTCGAGGCGACGCTGGTCGGCAACCCGATCATGCATCACCTCTTGCTCGGCATCGATCCGGTGGAGCTCGGCGGCGCGCCGTTCGCGCTGGCCACGGACACCTCCTTGACGCTGCGGGCGAACGTCATCGACCTTAAGCTCCACCGCAACGCCCGTGTGTACGTGCTGCCGTGCATCGCGGGCCACGTGGGAGCGGACGCCGCGGGCATGGTGCTCTCGGAGCGCCCCGATCTCGCGCCCGAGATGACGCTGCTGGTGGACGTAGGCACCAACGCGGAGATCGTGCTCGGCAACGATCGGCGCCTGATGGCGTGTTCCAGCCCGACCGGCCCCGCTTTCGAAGGCGCGCAGATCAGCTGCGGGCAGCGCGCAGCGCCGGGCGCGATCGAGCGCGTGCGCATCGACCGCCAGACGCTCGAGCCGCGCTTCAAGGTGATCGGCTCGGACCTTTGGTCGAACGAGCCTGGGTTCGAGCAGGCCGCCGCATCCTTAAGGATCACCGGCGTATGCGGCTCGGGCATCATCGAGGTGATCGCCGAGATGTATCTTGCGGGCATCATCAACCAGGACGGCGTACTCGACGGCCGGCTGGCCGCGCGCTCCTCGCGCATCGTGGAGAACGGGCGGACGTTCGCCTACGTTCTGCATCGAAGCGTCGCCGGTACGGACACGGTCGAGATGAAGATCACCCAGAACGATGTGCGCGCGATTCAGCTCGCGAAGGCGGCTCTTTATGCCGGTGTCGCGCTCCTCATGGAGCGGCTCGGCATCGATCACGTCGATCGCATTCGCCTCGCGGGGGCCTTCGGCAGCCACATCGACGTCAAGTACGCGACGGTGCTCGGGATGCTTCCCGACTGCGATCTGGCGCACGTGCGCTCCGCCGGCAACGCCGCCGGCACGGGCGCGCGAATCGCGCTGCTGGATGCGACATCGCGCGGGGTGATCGAAGCGCTGGTGCGGCGCATCGAGAAAGTCGAGACCGCGATCGAGCCGCGCTTTCAGCATCATTTCGTCGAGGCGATGGCGATCCCGCACAAGAGCGCGCCCTATACGAACCTGCGCAAAGTGGTCGAATTGCCGGCGCCGAAAGAGTCGACCAGTCAGAGCGAGACGCGCGGCCGCCGCCCGCGGCGGACCGAACCGGCGAAATCCGACTAGCGGCCCGGCGCGGTGCGCCGGGCTCGCGCCTTTAGAGGTTCGGGTAGCGCGCGATTCGAATGCCGTGCCGCTTGATTTTGCGGTACAGGGTGTTGCGGCTGACGCGCAGGTGCGCCGCGACGCGGGTCATGTTCCAGTTGTTCTGCTCCATCACGCGGATCAGCGCCTGGCGCTCGGCGCCCGCGAGTGAAATCGAACCCGAGCTGCGTTCCTGTCCCGACTCCGCCGGCGCCTGAAGCTGCGGCCGGCGGACGCCCGCCGGCAAATCGCCCAACCGCACGATGCGGTCGTCGCAGATGGCGAGCGCGGTGCGCAGGGTGCTGCGCAGCTCGCGGATGTTTCCCGGCCAGCTGTGCGAGAGCAGCCGATGCAGCGCCGCGGTCTCGATCGCGGCGCTCTCGCCGCCCGACTCATGCGCCATGCAGTTCATGATCAGCGCATGCTTATCCTTGCGCGCAGCGAGCGGCGGTAATTCGATGCAGATGCCGTTCAGTCGGTAGTAGAGGTCCTCGCGAAACTCGCCGCGCGCCATCATGTCGGTCAGGTTCCGATGCGAGGCGCACATGATGCGGATGTCGACCTTGACGGGCGCGCCGGCGCCGAGCGGGATCACCTCGAGCTCCTCGAGCACGCGCAGGAGCCGCGTCTGCAGCGCGAGCGGCATGTCGCCGATCTCGTCGAGGAACAGCGTTCCGCCGTTCGCTTGCACGATTCGGCCGCGCATGCCTTCGCGGCGCGCTCCGGTAAAGGCGCCCGACACGTAACCGAACAACTCGCTCTCGATCAGCGCCTCCGGTATCGCGGCGCAGTTGACGGCGACGAACGGCTGCTTGCTGCGGTTGCTCGCAAGATGCAAGGCCTTGGCAAATGCCTCTTTTCCCGAGCCCGTGGGGCCGCGAATCACGACCGGCACGCTTTTGTCGGCGATGCGGCGGGCGTTGCGCGCGTTGCGCTGCATCTGCGGATCGCCGCCCGCGAGATCCTCGAGCGTCACCGGCATCCGCCGGTCGCGGCACACCGGATGCACGCTCTGCCGCGAAGCTGAGGCGGCCGACGCGCACGTCTTGGCGCCGCCGACCACGCTCGCGAAATAGCGCCGTCCGTGTCGGGTGGCGCGCATGTCGCACATCGAACGCGGCTCGGCCGTGCTCGCGGTCAACAGCTCCCCGTGAGTGGTGTCGAAAATCTCCTCGATGGAGTGCCCGACCAGCTCCGCCCTGTGCTTCGCGCCGAGCAGCTCCACACCTTTCGAGTCCGCGGCAGTGACGGTCCCATCGGGCCCGATTGCGATCGCGCCGTGGTGAGCGAGATCGACCAGCTCGGGCCGATCGTGAAAGTGCACGATCATGTCCGCGCTGTGGCGGCGCAGGAACAGGCACTTTTCAATCGAGCGGGCCGAAGCATTCACGAGCGCGACGGTGTGCAATTTCGAGGCGCGCGTGCCCCCGGCATTGACGCTCGATGCATCGAGTACGGCGAGGAGCCGGCCGTCCGGGTCGTGAACGGGAGCCGCCGAGCAGGACAGGCCCGCGTGTCGCGAACGGAAGTGATCCGATTCGTGAATGGTGATCGCCCGTCCCTCGGCGGCGCACGTGCCGATGCCGTTGGTGCCCTGGGATCGCTCGCTCCATTCGGCGCCGACGATGAGTCCTGCCTGCGCGAACATGCCTTTGAGGATCGGATCGACCTTCTCGCACAGAATCACGCCATCGGTATCGGCCAACAAGAGCGCATATCCCGAGCCCGAAATCTCATGGTACAGAGAGTCCATCTCGGCGCGTGCGATCTGCACGAGATCCTCGTGTTGCGCCCGCAACTCCGCCACTCGGTTGTGATCGCGCACGACGGGCTGGTAATCGCGCGCGGGATCGAGCTTGAAATCGTTCAGGCAGCGGCGCCAGGAGATATTCACGGCCGGTGTGACGGCGCACTCCTCGAGGGCCGCCGCGCCATGGGCCGCCACGCGCAGCACGAGGTCCGCGTGCGGTCCGAGCTTGTTGGCGAGCGCAGCTGTCTCCCGCGACGGATCATGATGTCGGTATGCCATAAGACTCCCCCGATCGTTCGATTTAAGTAATCCGACGCCGCCAGTGTGTCAAGCGTGCTGTCAGATCTGTCACGAATATGACACGCGAATCTCCGCAGGCAAATACGGGATTGCCGAAGCGCCGGAGCGTTTCGCCGGTGCATTTCGCCGTGCCAGTCCATGGCACGTTGCTTGCAAACCTGGATTACACCAATCCCGAAGGAGCATGAGAATGGGTGCTACAAGAGACACTTTATCGATCGTGCCCACGAGCGCGCGAGCTTGTGTGCTGGTGGCCGCGACGCTCGCGCCGTTGCTCGCCGCCGCGGAAACGCCGGCCTATCCGGCCGTTACCACCGAGCGGCTGAACAACGCCCAGAAAGACAACGGCTGGCTCATGTACCGGCGCAATTACGAGAGCACCGGCTACGCGCCGTTCGATCAGATCAGCGCGGCGAACGTCGGCAAGCTGAAGATCGCATTCGACTACGAGAGCGGTCTGTCGCAGGGCCATGAGGCCGCGCCGGTGGTCAACGGCAAGTACCTGTTCGTGACCACGCCGATGGATCATCTCATC
>JBEKVP010000176.1:0-5595 GCA_049513935.1 Steroidobacteraceae bacterium | reverse complement strand
GTCCCATTTTCCCCATCTCCGCGGGCGTATTTGAGGCTTGGTTTCCGCCCGGGCGCTGGACCTTCGTGCAGGGCTTGCAGACCATGGGGCTCGGTCTCGGCGCCGCGCTCACGCCGCCGCTGATTCAAAACTTGACCATCCGGTTGGGCTGGCAGCACGCGCTGGTGTGGGCGAGCCTCCCCGCGCTCGTGCTCATTGCGCTGTGGGGCTGGTATGGCCGCAACACACCGCGCGAACATCCCTCGGTAACTCCGGAGGAGCTGGCGGCGATCGGCAGCCAAACGGCGGCACATGCCTCGATCAAGCTCAAACAGCTGGTCGCGCTCGTGGGCAATCGCAACGTGCTGCTCCTGTTCATCTCCTATATGTGCATGAATTACACCTTCTACCTGATTTCCAACTGGGTGTTTCTCTATCTGATCGAGGAGCGTCATTTCTCCGCCTTGCAGAGCAGCTGGCTCGCGACGGCGCCGCCGCTCGGGGCCGCGCTCGGCGCCGGCATCGGCGGCGTGCTCACCGGAGCGTATACCCAACGGCTCGGCAATCTGTGGGGCTATCGCGTGGTGCCCTTGGCGGCGCTGTCCTCTGCGGCGCTGCTCCTGTTCATCGCCGTCAACGCGTCGAACGCCTATGGCGCGCTCGGCGCGCTGACGCTGTGCTTCGGCGCGGTCGAGCTCACCGAAGGCGCCTACTGGGGAGCCGGCATGATGGTCGGCCGGGGCGACACCATGGCTGTCTGCGGGTTCATGAATACCGGCGGCAACCTCGGGGGCATCATCGCCTCGCTGACCGTCGGCTATCTCTCCGGCAATCATGAGTGGCGGGCCGCGTTCATGATCGGGATCGCGTTCGCCATCGTGAGCGCGCTTTGCTGGCTGCGCATCGGGGTGCCGGCGGACGATGAGGCACCGGCGGCCGAGCTCGCGCCTCAACCCGGATGAACACCGCCATCGTCACCGGCGCGGCGCAGGGCGTGGGGCTCGCCACCGCCTCGCTTTTGGCCCGGCGCGAATACCAGGTGATTCTGGTGGATGTGCAACCCATGGATGCGGTGGTCGAGCGGCTGCGCGCCGCGGGCGCACACGCGTACGGTGTCTGCGGCGACGTATCCTCCGAGAGCTTTGCGGTCGAACTCGCCGGACGCATCGGGGAGGAATGCGGCGCGGCCGACGCGCTGGTCAATAACGCCGGCATCAGCTTCATCAGCCCCGCCGAGCTCACTTCCGCGGCGCAGTGGCAGCGCGTGCTCGCGGTGAATCTTTTCGGGCCGTTTTTGCTGTGCAAGTATCTGGGCGCCCAGATGCTCGAGCGCGGCCGCGGCAGCATCGTCAATGTGGCGTCGGTGGCGGGCTTGGCTGCGGTCAGCCATCGCAGCGCCTACAACGCCTCGAAGCACGGCCTGATCGGTCTTACGCAGACGCTGGCGGCGGAATGGGGCGGGCGCGGCGTACGGGTCAATGCCGTCTGTCCCGGCTGGATCAAGACGGAGATGGACGAAGCGGACCAGGGGAGCGGGGCGTACACGGACGAGGACATCACCAACCGCGTGCCCATGGCGCGCTTTGCGCGCGCCGACGACGTGGCGGAAGCGATCGCGTTCCTGTTGAGCGAGCGGGGCGCTTTCATCAACGGCGTGAGTCTTCCGGTCGACGGCGGCTGGATCGCGGATGCGAGCTGGGAGAGCCTGCGATTGCGCACCCGGGGATGAGGGCCTGATGCAAGCGTCCCGCACGGCCCGCTGGCAATTCTGGATCGATCGGGGCGGCACTTTCACCGACGTCATCGGGCGCTCCCCCGACGGCACGCTCACGGCGACGAAGCTCCTGTCGGATAACCCGGAGCACTACCCCGATGCTGCGGTCGAGGGAATTCGCCGTCTGCTTAAGATCGGTCCGCAAGAGCCGATCACGCCCGCGCGTGTCGAGTCGGTGAAGATGGGAACCACGGTTGCGACCAACGCGCTCCTCGAGCGTCAAGGCGAGCGCACCGTGCTCGTGATCACCCGCGGTTTTCGCGACGCGCTGCGGATCGCCACCCAGGCGCGGCCGCGCCTGTTCGAGCGGCGCATCGTGCTGCCGGAGCTCTTGTACGAGCGCGTCATCGAGGCGGACGAGCGGGTCGATGCACGCGGCGAGCTGGTCACGCCCCTCGACACCGCCGCGCTGCGCGCCGGCTTGCAGGCCGCCTACGATGCGGGCATCCGCGCCTGCGCCATCGTGCTTCTGCACGGCTACCGCGCGCCCGCGCACGAGCGCGAGGCCGAGGCACTGGCGCGCGCGGTCGGGTTCCCGCAGGTCTCCGTCTCGCATCGCGTGAGCCCGCTCATGAAGCTCGTGCCGCGCGGCGACACCACGGTCGTCGATGCGTATCTCTCGCCGATCTTGCGCCGCTATGTGGATCAAGTGGCCGCGCAGATGCCGGGGGTGCGCCTGTTGTTCATGCAAAGCTCCGGGGGCCTGACCGAGGCGCGGCGCTTTCACGGGAAGGACGCGATCCTGTCGGGTCCGGCGGGCGGCATCGTCGGCATGGCGAGGACCGGTGAGGCCGCGGGATACGAGCGCCTCATCGGTTTCGACATGGGCGGCACCTCGACCGACGTGAGCCACTACGCAGGCGAGTACGAACGCGCGTTCGACACCGAGGTGGCGGGTGTGCGGATGCGCGCGCCCATGATGAGCATCCACACGATCGCGGCGGGCGGCGGCTCCATCGTCCGCTTCGACGGGGCGCGGCTGCGGGTCGGCCCACAATCGGCGGGCGCGAATCCCGGACCCGCAAGCTACCGGCGCGGCGGCCCGCTCACCATCACGGACGCGAACCTCGTGCTCGGACGGATTCAGCCGGAGTTCTTCCCGCGGGTGTTCGGACCGCAAGCCGACCAGGCGCTCGACCGGGATCTCGCGCAGCGGCATTTCAAGGAACTGGCCGAGCGCATGTCGGCCGCCGGCGCGATGGGCCCCGAGGAAGTCGCCGCGGGGGCCGTGAAAATCGCCGTGGGCAGCATGGCCAACGCGGTGAAGCGGATCTCGGTCGCTCGCGGCTACGACGTGACGCGCTACACCCTGCAATGTTTCGGCGGCGCCGCCGGGCAGCACGCGTGCCTGGTCGCCGATGCGCTCGGAATTCAGCGCGTGTTCTGCCACCGCCTCGCGGGCGTGCTCTCGGCCCTCGGTATGGGCCTTGCCGATCAGATCGCGATGCGCGAGGCGGCGCTCGAGCGGGCGGTCGACGCGGAGGGCATCGCCGCGGCGCGCGAGCTCGCGGCGCGGCTTCTCGAGGAGGCGGGCGGCGAGCTCGAGATTCAAGGGGTCGCCCCGCATCGGCAGCGGCGCATCGTGCGTCTCTACGTGCGCTACCAAGGCACGGACACGGCGCTGCCGTGCGAGCTGCTTGCCGATTCGGCGGTCGCCTCGATCCGCGAGCAATTCGAGCGGGCCTATCGCCGCCGGTTCGCCTTCTTGATGCCGCAGGTCGGGCTCGTCGTCGAGGCGGTCTCGGTGGAATGCATCGGCGGCGGGGAAGCGCTCGAGAGCGGCGCTCGCGATGAGCTCGGGCGCGGCGCGCATGCGCGCGCCGGCGGGCCGCCCCCTCTCCGAGAAGTGCCGATGTATTGCTTCGCCGACGACGCGCCGGCGGGCTGGCGCCCGGCGCATCTGTTCGAGGCCGATAGGCTCCTTGCCGGCGACTCGCTCGACGGCCCCACCATCGTCGCCGAGCGCAACTCGACCATCGTGGTCGAGCCCGGCTGGCGCGCGCTCGTCACGGCGGCCGGTGATCTCGAGCTCGCGCGCCTGCGCCCGCGAGCGGCGGCCGCGGCGCCCGGAACCCGCGCCGATCCCGTGATGCTCGAGGTGTTCAACAACCTCTTCATGAGCATCGCCGAGCAGATGGGATTGCGCCTTCAAAACACGGCGCACTCGGTCAACATCAAGGAGCGGCTGGACTTCAGCTGCGCGTTGTTCGACGCCTCGGGCGCCTTGATCGCCAACGCGCCGCACATGCCCGTGCACCTGGGCTCGATGAGCGAGTCGATTCGGACCGTGATCGCGCGCAATCCCCGGCTCGAGCCCGGCGAGGTGTACGTGTTGAACGATCCGTATCGCGGAGGCACGCACCTGCCCGACATCACCGTGATCACTCCGGTGTTCTTGGACGCCGAGCCAGCGGGTGCCGGCGGACCGGGCGCCGATGCAGCGCGTGGCGAGGCACCGGGGACCGGCCCGCCGCGCTTTTTCGTCGCCTCGCGCGGTCACCATGCCGACGTCGGCGGCGTGACACCGGGGTCGATGCCGCCCTTCTCCGGCTCGATCGCGGAGGAGGGCGTGCTCATCGATAACTTCAAGCTGGTCGAGGCAGGCGCGATGCGTGAGCGCGAGCTGCTCGACCTCCTGTGCAACGCTCCGTATCCGGCGCGCAATCCGCAGCAGAATCTCGCCGATCTGCGCGCCCAGATCGCCGCGAACGAGAAGGGCGCGCAGGAGCTCGGGCGCATGGTCGCGGAGTTCGGCGTGGACACCGTCGAGCGATACATGCGGCACGTGCAGGACAACGCCGAGGAGTGCGTGCGGCGGGTCATCACCGCGCTCAAGGACGGCGAGTTCACATTGCCGCTCGACAATGGCGCGAGGATCCGCGTCGCGGTGCGCGTCGACGCCGAGCGGCGCAGCGCGCGGATCGATTTCACGGGTACCAGTGCGCAGTTGCCCAACAATTTCAATGCGCCGCGCGCGATCACCGTGGCGGCGGTGCTCTATGTGTTCCGCACCTTGGTGGACGATGACATTCCGCTCAACGCGGGGTGTCTGAAGCCGCTCGAGATCATCGTGCCCGAGGGCTCGATGCTGAATCCGAATCCGCCCGCCGCCGTGGTGGCCGGAAACGTGGAGACCTCGACCTGCGTGACCAACGCGCTCTACGGCGCGCTTAAAGTCATGGCCGCGAGCCAATGCACCATGAACAATTTCACCTTCGGGAACGCGCGCTATCAATACTACGAGACCATTGCCGGCGGCTCGGGCGCGGGGTGCGGATTTGCGGGCACGAGCGTGGTCCAGACGCACATGACCAACTCGCGGCTCACCGATCCCGAAGTGCTGGAGTTCCGCTTTCCGGTGCGGCTCGAGTCCTACGAGATCCGCTTGGGATCGGGCGGCACGGGGCGCTTTAGGGGCGGCGACGGCGGCGTGCGCCGCGTGCGATTTCTCGAGCACATGAGCGCCTCGATTTTGAGCAATGGACGCACGCAGGGCGCGTTCGGCATGGCCGGAGGCGGTCGCGGCGCTCCCGGTGAGAATCGCATCGAGCGCGCCCGCGGAACGGTCGAGGTCCTTGGGGCGATCGGGCAGGCGGAAATGATGCCCGGCGATGTGTTCGTGATCGCGACGCCCGGCGGCGGCGGGTACGGCGCGCGCTCCGACGGACCGCCCCCGGGCTCGCCGGACGAAAAGCTACCGTAGCGTAGGTAACCTACTTGACGGTAAAACCTACCGAAGAGTAAGATAAACCCCCTACGGTGCAATCCGCGCCGCCGGAAGTTGCGCATGAAAACAGCCGAAAAGCACCCGGCCCAGCCGGAGGACGTCGACGCGGACGGTG
>JBEKVP010000175.1:0-5621 GCA_049513935.1 Steroidobacteraceae bacterium | reverse complement strand
CTCGACAGTTGCGTGACGCCGTGCAGCGTCAGCGCCGCGAGCAGCAGGAAGATCATTTCGCCGGCGAACAGGTTGCCGTACAAGCGCAGCGACAGCGATATGGGCCGCGCCAGGAACGGCACGATTTCCAATATCAGATTCGGCAGTACCAGCAGCGCCTTCACGAAGGGGTTTTTCGCGGTGAAGGGCTGCAGCGTCAGTTCGGCGATGAAGCCGCCAAGGCCCTTCATCTTGATGCTGTAGAAAATGATGAGCACGAAGACGGTCAAGGACATGGCGAAAGTCACATTGAGGTCGGTCGTGGGAACCACTTTCAGGTGCTCGATGCCCGCGCCGTGCGCGATCCACGGCAAAAGATCGACCGGCAACACGTCCATGGCATTGAACAGGAACACCCAGCAGAAAATCGTCAGCGCCAAGGGCGCAAGCAGCTTGTTGGTGCCTTGGAAGCTGTCCTTGACTTGCTGGTCGACGAATTCGACGATGAGCTCCACGAAGTTCTGGAACTTGCCCGGCACGCCGGACGTGGCCGAGCGCGCGGCGAAATAGAATGAGCCGCCGAACAGCAAAGCAAGGGCGATGGAGAAGAACACCGTATCCAAATGGATGACGTGAAAGTCCACTATCCCGGTCGGTTCCTTGTTGGACAGGAACGTCAGGTGGTGAAGGATATATTCGTTCGCGGTCGTGGGTTGTTCTGCTGCCATTAACGTCTATGTATGTTCGTCGAATAACCTATTCAATTACTTCTCGCCGTCCCGGCGCCGCGGCATTCCGCCCAACGGCGGCAGCGCGTTGGCCAGAGCAATCCAAAATACGGCGAAGGTCGCTACGTACGTACCGAGCATGGCGAGCGGAACCACCTTCATCGATTTCAATACCACCACGAACAGAACGATCACCACGGCCACCTTGGCCGTTTCGCCCACGAAGAACGCGCGCACAGCGCGTTGCGGATCCGCCGCCGACCTCGGCGTCAACCCGAGCAATGCCATTGCGAGACTCGCGACCGTGCTGATCCCGCCCCCGAGCGCCGCCGATACTGCGGCGTGAGAGCCCGCGATCAACCAGCCCAAGAGGGCGCACACGAGGGTCACGGCCGCCTGTCCCAGCACGACGCTGAAAGCCAGCCGCCGGGCGAGGGCTAAGTCGATCGCGATCACATTACATCCCGTTTGAGGGGGGCTTTACACGGCCCTATCGCCCGTGAACCCAAGGGGCCCAATCGCGACGCCGGCGGCCGCTGCCGAAAACAAAACGCGCGGCATTATAGAGACCATTTTGCAGTGCTTCAAGTCATTGGATATGCGCGAGGATTCCTTCCAGCTCGTCCAGGCTGTTATAGGTGACGACGAGCTTGCCCTTGCCCGAGGCGCCGTGTTGAAACATAACCTTGGCGCCGAGCTTGTCGGCCAGCTCGCGCTCCAGGCGGCGGATATCTGGATCCCGCGACCCAGCTTCGGTCCCGGGGCCTTCCGTCTCGGGTTTTGCGGGACTCAGCAAGCGCCGCACCAGGGCCTCGGTGTCGCGCACCGACAGGGACTTCTTGGCGACGAGACCCGCGACCTCGATCTGCTGCCGCCGCGAGGTCAAGGAAAGGAGCGCACGGGCGTGTCCCATCTCGATGCTGCGCTGTTCCAAAAGCTGTTTGACTTCATCGGCGAGTTCTGTGAGCCGCAAGAGATTGCTGACCGCGGCGCGCGAGCGGCCGACCGCCTCGGCCGCTTGGCTGTGCGTCAAGCCGAACTCCTCGATCAGCCGGGCGAGCGCGCGCGCTTCCTCGAGCGGATTCAGATCCTCGCGCTGAATGTTCTCGATGAGCGCCATGGCGAGCGCCGCCTCGTCCGGCACCTCGCGGATGACGGCGGGTATCTCCCCGATCCCCGCCATCTGCGCAGCGCGCCAGCGCCGCTCGCCGGCGATGATCTCGTAGCGCTGCGATTCGCCGGGATTGCGGCCGGGCAGCGGGCGCACCAGGATCGGTTGAACCAGCCCCTGGGACTTGATCGACTCGGCCAGGCTCTCGAGCGACTCGGGACGCATGTCCATCCGCGGCTGGTATTTGCCCCGCTGCAGCAAATCGAGCGGCAGATGCGCGACCCGCTCGCCAACGGCCGCGGCAGGAGCCGGCGCCTCGGCCTCCGGCACGCCGATTCGGCGCGCCAGCAAGGGGGAGAGTTCTGCGAGCCCGCGGCCCAGCGATGGCTTTTTCACGGTCATTCAAGGATTCCAGGCGACGAGACCGTGGATTCTACGGGCGGGAGCGGCACCTCGTCGCGGCGAATCATCTCGCCGGCGAGCGCGAGGTAGGCGAGCGCGCCGCGCGACTCTTTGTCGTGGAACAGCGCGGGCTTGCCGAAACTCGGCGCCTCGGCGAGGCGGATATTGCGCGGGATCAAGGTGCGAAACACCTTGTTGCCGAAATGCTGGATGAGCTGCGCGGAGACCTCGTTGGCGAGATTGTTGCGCGGATCGAACATGGTGCGAAGCAACCCCTCGATCTCCAGATCCGCGTTGATGCTGCCTTTGATCTGGTCGATGGTCTGCACCAGGGCGGAGAGGCCCTCGAGCGCGTAGTACTCGCACTGCATGGGCACCATGACGGAGTCCGCTGCGACCAGCGCGTTCAGCGTGAGCATATTGAGCGCCGGGGGACAGTCGATGAGGATCACGTCGAACTCCTCGCGCACGGGCTTCAACGCGTTGCGCAACTTGAACTCCCGCCCCGCGATCATTGTGAGCAGCCGCACCTCCGCGGCGGTGAGATCCTGATTCGCCGGCATGAGCATGAAGCCGCCGTACTCCACGGGCACGAGGGCCTCCGCCGCCAAGCAATCGCCAAGCAGCACGTCGCAGCTCGTGCGCGCCAGAGCATTCTTGTCGATCCCGCAACCCATCGTGGCATTGCCCTGCGGATCGAGGTCGATGAGCAGCACGCGCCGCTTGGTGGCGGTGAGCGAGGCTGCAAGATTCACCGCGGTGGTGGTCTTACCGACCCCGCCCTTCTGGTTTGCGACAGCGATGACCCGCTTCATGGGTAAGGAACCTCTTGTCGAGCTTTACGCGAAGCGCGTCTACGGTTTTGACCTCTCCAGCGATCTGGGCCCGGCAAGCGAGAGTTCCACAATATGCCGCTCGTCGTCCAGCCCCGGGAGCTTGACCCGGTGGACGGCCACGACCCGGAACGCCTTGGGTAACGCGGAGAGCTCCTCGTCGGGGCGTTTGCCCTTCATCGCCAGCAGGCGTCCGTCCGGCGCGCACAGGTGACCCGCGTAGGCGACGAAGTCGGCCAACGAGGACAGTGCGCGCGCGAGTACCACGTCGAACGGCTCGAACGGCCGGTAGCTCTCGGCCCGGGTGTGTACCACCTCGACGTTGCCGAGCGCCAGCAGCCGCGCCGTGCGCTCGACGAACCGCGCCTTCTTGCCGGTGGCCTCGATGAGCGTGAAGCGCCGCTTGGGATTCGAGATCGCGAGCGGCAGGCCCGGGAACCCCGCGCCTGTACCGACATCGGCCACGCGCGATCCGCGCAGGAGCGTCTGCACGCTCAGGCTGTCGAGCACATGCTTGCGCAGCATGCCGGGCCGGTCGCGAATCGCGGTCAGATTGAATTGCGCGTTGGCCGATTCGAGCTCGTCGACCAGCCGCAGCAGCGCCTCGACCTGTGCGGAGGTGAGCGGCACCTGCAGCTCCCGCCCGCCCTCGAGAAGCAGCTCGCGCTCGGATTCGCTATTCACGCGGCACGAGACCTAAGTCGACCAGAGTGATCGACAGGGTTGCGGAAGACTCGGCGACGGGCGCGCTGCGCACGCTGAGCAGGACGCCGCCGTCGCTTCCCACGCAACCGTCGGGCGTGAGTGCTCTGTCCTCGGCGCTGCCCAGCCATTGGGCGCAGACCGCGTCCTTGAGCCGCGCGGCGTCGTCCGCGGCGAGCTGCACCGAGGCCTCGATGCGATGCAGTCGATCGTGCTCGAAGCAGAGCAAATAAGGCTCCGGAGGCCGCGCCAGGAATTCAGGCGGCGATGCGCCCGCCAGCGAAAAGCACTCGCCGCTCTCGGCGTCGTTCGCCGATCCGGCCGCAGGGGATCCGATCGCCGAGCCGCCGGCCGCCGGGGCTCCCGCTGCCGAGGTGCCGGCCGCGTCGTGGAACAGGATCACCTCGTTGAGCGCGACCGGCATGTCCTTGAGGAGCGTACCGAAGGGCACCACGATCAGCGGGCGCCAATCGTAGGAGGCGCTCGGCGGTGCTTGCGCGGGCGCGCGTGGCGGCCGCGCGCTCGGAGAAGGGTGGGGCGAGGACGCGCAGCCGAACGCACAGGCCGCGCACAACCCGGCGGCGGCGCGCAACCCCGCGCGTGCCGCCGCGCCTGCTGCCGCGCCTGCTGCCGCGCCTATCCCGCGATGCGCCTGAGCCAGACAGGCTCCTCAGGCGGGCGCCAGACGACGCTCGAGCTCGGCGAGCTCCGATGCGGCATCGGGGTTGGGCGGCGAGCCGATCTCCTGCGCACGGCGCAATGCCGACACGGCGACATCCTTCATGTGGGAGCATGCGTGCGCGTAGTGCAGGCGCCAATCGGCGATCAGCTCCGGTTCGAGACCGTAGTCCCGATCGTTGATGATCGAGTCGAGCACCATGGCGCACAGTGCGAGCTCCCGCACTCGTGCCCACGACAAGCGGGCGCTCGAGCAGCCTTCGGCGAAACAGCGGCGCAGATACGCCGGCGGATCGGCGCTCGCGATCTCATCCAGCATGTCGCCGATCTCGTCCGGGTTCAGCAGGTGCTCGAAGCCTTCCATCGTATCCATTATCCTCGCGGGCCATTATCCTCGCGCTCAAGGAACATTTGAATAATGAGTCGAATCTTTCTGCCCGCGCTGATTGCGGTGCCCCTGCTCGCAAACCCCGTCGGCGCCGGGGCCGCCGCCGTGGTGCGCGGGGATCTGGTGTACGACGGCATTCCCGAAGCCGACTCGGCGCAACTATTGGACGCTTACCTGAGTGCGCGCGAGGCGACGCCGCTCGGTTTCACGCCGAAGGATCAGCTGCTCATCGTCACGCGCTTCGGCGACGTCGATCAGCTGCACCTCGTCGATCATCCGGGCGGCGCGCGCCGACAGATCACGTTCCTGCACTCACCCGTCACGCAGGCGGCTTTCGCGCCGGATCCCAACCGCAACGCCTTCTGGTACGTGACCGATAGCGCGGGCGACGGAAGCACCCAGATCTATTACCAGCGCCTCGGCGAGCCCGCAGCGCGCCGCCTCACCGACGGCAAATCGGTGAACGGCCGGCCCGTTTGGTCCAACTCGGGTCGAGAGCTCGCGTTCTTCAGCACGGCACGCGACGGCGTCTCCTACGATGTCGACATCGCCGAGCCGGAAAGCGGCGCTCTCCCGCGTCTCGCCGTGAGCGGGGACGGGGCGGCCTGGTATCCGCTCGATTGGTCGCCCGACGACCGTAAACTCCTGATCCAGAAACACGTGTCCGCCGCGGAGGATTACTTGTACGTGGTCGACCTGGGCACGGGCCAGCGCCGCGAGGTCGATCCCTCGCCGTCCAAAGTCCGCATCGCCGCCGCAAAATTCGCGCGCGACGGCACCGGTGTCTACCTCATATCCGA
>JBEKVP010000174.1:0-5625 GCA_049513935.1 Steroidobacteraceae bacterium | reverse complement strand
ACCTGCGATCGCGGCGGTGATGTTCGAGTCGAAGATAGCCGAGTACGCGCGGTCGAAGCCGGCGGTGATGGCGGCGCGCGGCGATACGCCGTTGCGCAACTCCTCGCGGATGCGCTCGTAGATCAGGATGTTCGCGTCGACCGCCATGCCGACGGTCAGCACCACGGCGGCGATGCCCGGCAGCGTGAGCGCCGCCCCCACCAGCGACAGGAACGCGGTCAGCAGCACGACGTTCGCGAGCAGCACGATGTCCGCGATCACGCCGAACAGCTTGTAATAGATCCCCATGAAGAGGAACGCGGCCGCCATGCCGAAGACCATGGCGCGCACGCCCTTGTCGATGTTGTCCTGTCCCAGGCTCGGGCCGATGGCGCGTTCCTCGACCGGGGTCAGCGGCGCCGCCAAGCCGCCCGCGCGCAGCAGAAGCGCGAGCTCGCGGCCCTCGATCGGATTGACGCCGGTGATCTGGAAGTTATTGCTGAACACGCCGCGGATGGTGGCGCGGTTGATCACCTCTTCGGTGGTCTTGTCGACCTCCTGCCCCTGAGCGTTCTTTTCGCGCGAGCGGTCGATGAACACCACCGCCATCAGGTGGCCGATGTTCTCCTGGGTGTTCTTCAGCATCTTCGAGGCGCCGCGGGTATCGAGGCTCACCGACACGGCGGGACCATCCTGGGTATTCGGCTGGAACGAGGCGTCGGTGAGCTGATCGCCCGTGACCACCACGTCGCGTTTCAACAGCACCGGTTGCTTGTCGCGCGTGAAGTAGAGCTTCGCGCCCAGAGGCACATGCCCGCCCGCGGCGGCCTCGAGCGGACTGTCGTTCTCGTCGACCATGCGGAACTCGAGCGTCGCGGTCTTGCCGAGGATCTTCTTGACCTCGGCCGAGTTCTGCAGACCGGGCAGCTGGATGGCGATGCGGTCGACTCCCTCGCGCGCGACTTGCGGCTCGGACACCGCGAGCTCCGGGCTGTTCAGGCGGTTGCGCAGGATGACGATGTTTTGCTGGACGGCGTAGTCCTGGCGGTCCTTGATCTCCTGCGGCGTGAGCACGAGCTCGAGTGCGGGCGCGCCGTCGACCGTCGTGTCGGTCAGGTGCAGGTTGCGGTTGTCGGCGAGAATGGCGGCGTTGCCCTTGGCCTGCGAGTCGGCGTCGCGGAACAGGACACGCACGCGGTTCGCCGGGTAGTCCACCTGCACGTCCTGGTAGGGAATGTGCGCGGCGCGCAGCGAAGCGCGGAAGTCCTGTTCGCGGTGATCGAGCAGCTGCTTGACCGCGCCCGCGACGTCCACCTGGTACACGAGATACACGCCGCCGCGCAGGTCGAGACCGAGCTTCAAAGGGCTGAGGCCCAGGCCGCGCATCCAGTCAGGAACGCGGGAAGCCTGCGATAGCGCGATGGTGAACTCGTCGGGCCGCGCCTCGGCGATCACGTCGCGCGCCTTGAGCTGGTCTTGCTTGCCGGCGAAGCGCAGCGTCAAGCGGCCCTGCTCCAAGAACGCGCCGCTCGGCTTGACCCCCTTGGACTCGAGCAGTTGCTCGATGCTGGTGCGGTCGGCGGGCTGCACGGCGGCGCGGTCGCGCGCCAGCTGCAGCGCGTTCTCTTCGCCGAACAGATTGGGCAACGCCAGCAGAATCCCGATAGCGAGCACGACCGCGACCAACACGATCTTCCATCGCGGATAGGAAATCATGCGCTCTTGACCGTGCCCTTCGGCAGGAGCTGCGCGACCTGAAATTTCTGCAACTTGACGGTCACGCCGTTGGCGATCTCGAGGGTGAGAAATTGCTCGCCGACCTCAATCACCTTGCCGAGGATGCCGCCGGTCGTCGCCACCTCGTCGCCGGCCGCGATCTTGGAGAGCATCTCACGCTGCTCCTTGGCTCGCTTGTTCTGCGGCCGGACCAGCAGAAAATAGAACACCACCAGAATCACGACGAAGGGCAGGAAGGCGATGATGCCTCCCCCCCCGGCCCCCGGAGCGGCCTGGGCATGAGCTGAGCTGATGAAGAAATCCATAGCGTTTACACCTGTCACCCGCGGCGCACGCCGCGGCACAAAGCCGGGCAGTATACAGCAGCCTGCCCGAGGCGGCTGCCTCGGCTCCTCCTCAACCTACTCGGCCGCGCCGCGTTGGGCCGCGCCGCGTTGGGCAGGGCCGCGCTAGGCCGGGCCGCTCTCGGCCGCGTGCGGCGATCCCCGCCCCTTCAGGGCATAGAATTCCGCCGCATACGCGGCGAGCCGGCCGCCCTCGATCGCGGCGCGGATCTCCGCCATCAGCCGCTCGTAGAAATACAGGTTGTGCACCGTGTTGAGGTGCGCGCCGAGGATCTCGCCGCAACGGTCCAGATGGCGTAAGTAGCTGCGGCTGAAGTTCGAGCAGGTGTAGCAGGCGCATCCGTCCTCGATCGGTCCGGTATCCTTCTGATGCATCGCGTTACGGATATTGACCACGCCCGTGCGCGTGAACAGGTGCGCGTTGCGCGCGTGCCGCGTCGGCATGACGCAATCGAACATGTCGATGCCGCGAAGCACCGCCTCCAGAATATCCTCCGGCCGCCCGACGCCCATCAGGTAGCGGGGCTTGTGCCGGGGCATCGACGGGACGAGCCCTTCGAGCACCGCGCGGCGCTCCGCCTCGCTCTCGCCGACAGCGAGGCCGCCGACGGCGAGGCCCTGGAAATCGACGGCCTCGAGCGCCTCGAGCGATGCCGTGCGCAGGGGGGCGTGCACGCCCCCCTGCACGATGCCGAACAGCGTTCCCGGCGGATCGGCCGCGTAGTACGCCCGGTGCCCGCGCAATGCCCAGCGCATCGACAGTTCCATGGAGGCGCGCGCCTCGGCCTCGCTTGCCGGATACGCCGTGCACTCATCGAAGCTCATCGCGATGTCCGAGCCCAGCACTCTCTGGATGCGCATCGACTCCTCGGGCGACAGAAACACCGGTGCGCCATCGACGGGCGAGCGAAAACTCGCGCCGTGCTCGGTGATCTTGCGCATCTCCTTGAGGCTCCACACCTGAAAGCCGCCCGAATCGGTGAGGATGGGCCGCTCCCAGTGCATGAAGCCGTGCAATCCCCCGTGCGCGGCGATGACATCGAGCCCGGGGCGCAAATAGAGATGGAAGGTGTTGCCGAGGAGGATTTCCGCGCCCACGGACTCGAGCTGCTCGGGCGTCATCGCCTTGACCGTGCCGTAGGTGCCGACCGGCATGAAGGCGGGCGTCTCGACGCTGCCGCGAGCGAACGTGAGCCGGCCGCGCCGCGCCGCGCCGTCCTCCGCGAGCACTTTGAACTGCATGCCGCTCACGCCCCGCTGCGCTCCGTACAGCCCGCCGCGGGCGTCAAGAACATCGCATCGCCGTAGCTGAAAAAGCGGTAGCGCGCATCGACCGCGTGAGCGTACGCCCGGAGCAGCGCGGCCGTGCCCACGAACGCGGCACAGAGCATCAGCAGAGTCGATTCGGGCAAGTGAAAGTTGGTGACGATCGCATCGACTGCGCGAAACCGGTAGCCCGGCTTGATGAACATGCGCGTCGCGCCCGCATAGGGGCAGAGCGCCGCCCCGCCTTCCGCCGCGGCCGTCTCCAGGCTGCGCACGACCGTGGTGCCCACCGCGACGATTCGGCCGCCGGCGGCGCGCGCGGCGTTGATCGCGGCGCATGCAGCGGCGCTCACGGTGAGGTACTCCGCGTGCATCTCGTGCCGGTCGATGTCCTCGGCCCGCACCGGTTGGAACGTGCCCGCGCCGACGTGCAGGGTGACGAAGGCGCAGCCCACGCCCTTCCTCTCGAGCGCGGCGAAGATCTCGGCATCGAAGTGCAGCCCGGCAGTGGGCGCCGCAACCGCGCCCGGGTTCCGCGCGTAGACCGTCTGGTAGCGCTCCCGGTCGGCGGCCTCGGGCGCGCGCTCGATGTAGGGCGGCAGCGGCACCGCGCCCTGAGTCTCGAAGAACTCGAGCACGTCGCCCGAGAATTCCAGGTGAAAGAGCTCGCCCTCGCGTCCGATCATGCGCGCGCGCGCTCCACCCGGAAGCGCAACGGCCGCTCCGGTCTTCAGCGGCTTGCTCGAGCGCGCGTGCACCAGCGCCTCTCTCGCGCCGAGCACCCGTTCGAGCAAAAGCTCGATTTTCCCGCCGCTATCCTTGGTCCCGTGGACGCGCGCCGGGATGACGCGCGTGTCGTTGAACACCAAGAGATCCGCCGCGCGCAAAAGCATGGGCAAGTCGCGAAACTCGAGGTCCTCGAGCGCGCTCCGCGCGCCGTCGAGCGCCAGCAGCCGGCTCGCGGAACGCGGCGTCGCGGGCCGCTGAGCGATCAGCTCCCGCGGTAGATCGAAGTGAAAATCGGCGCGCTGCATCCTGAACGAATACTACCAAGTGCGCCGATCGCATATACTGCCGGGTCTGGCATGCCCGGATGGCGGAACTGGTAGACGCGCCGGACTCAAAATCCGGTGGTGGTGACACCGTGTGGGTTCGATTCCCTCTCCGGGCACCAGTACCCCGTTTTAGACCGCAAATCGGTCTAAAACCGCCTCAAATGACGTTTCGTTTCCTTGCGACGGGGTAAAAGGACGGGGTAAATCTGTGCCCACAGAAGGAAATATCCCATGAATATCCCGTCGAAGATCGCCCTTCGCTCCGCACTGCTTCGCGATGCATGTGACTCACTAAACGATGCAGAAATTCTCACCGAATTACTCGCCGCACGGCTCGCCGAAGTGCAATCGTGAGCGGGCTCACTGATAAGGAAATCCTCGCCGCGAAAGTTGCGCCCGGTAAGAAATACCGCGCGCTCACCGATGGTTGAAATCGTTGCACGGTCTAGCCATCGCCGATATCAAGTCGTCCCAAATGCAGGCGATCGTCAAGGCGCTCGAGCGTGTAGGCAAAGCAGAGACGGCGAAGGGCTTGACGGTAGCGCCAGCAGCCGCGACAGCAGCACCCGGTACCGCACATGTCGGTGATCCGCGGTCTGTCTCTCAGGCTCGGCAGGCAATGCAGCCCGACGCCGCGACCTCGAAAATCATAGACGATCTTTGGGCTGCCATGTCGCCCGCCGACCGAGACAAAAACCGGGCGACGCACCACAGGGACCAAGTCCGCAGTCGGCTGTGGCCTGCCGATGACGGAGATTTATGAGGTGATGATTCGCAACATAATCGAAAAAGCGAACGCCCTTCCAAAGGGGGCTCTGATGTCGGGAATCTTTAGGGATTTTCCGGATAAAGCAACCATGGAAGGGTTCGCTAAAATTTCCGATAAGCCGGATGACCGCTTCACTTGACCGGTTGCGATGCCGAATCGCAACAGACCGCACACCGCTCGGCTTACCGAATTGCGCGCACAGCGAGCCAAGGTACGACGTGCGGACGCGCGCGCACCGGCTTGCCGCACGACAACTCGCTGTCAGCAAAATCGTGGATCAGATCGCGGCATGCAGGGCAATCGTGGATGAACCTCTTTATGTCGAGCGCTGTTCACGCAACGAGGCAAACCGGCGAAGCCATAGCCCACCGATGGAAGCCGGCAGCACTCGAGAGAGCGGCACGGAAGCACCGATAAAAGAGCGATTACGTTGCTATACCCTTCTCATCGTTGCGGAGCCCGGTAAGTCGAATGT
>JBEKVP010000173.1:0-5635 GCA_049513935.1 Steroidobacteraceae bacterium | reverse complement strand
GGCGCCCAAAAACGGCGGCGGCGATGGGCTCGCGTTCGAGTTCCTCGAGGACTCCGCAAACGGCGATGCGGCGCGCGTACTCACGGGGCACGACAACGGACTCATCACCATCAACATCGCCGAAGCGGACGACGTGCAGCGGGAAAAGCAGCGCACGCTCCAAAAAGAGCCGTACCGCACGCTTTTGGGGCATTTCCGCCACGAGATCGGGCACTACTTCTGGGACCGGCTGATTCTGAACGGTCCGCGGCTCGAGGCCTTTCGATCGATCTTCGGCGACGAGCAGGCCGACTATCAGCAGGCGCTCGAGCGGCATTACAGCGAGGGTCCGCCCCCACAGTGGGACCAGAGCTTCATCAGCGCCTACGCGACGATGCATCCGTGGGAGGATTGGGCGGAGTCGTGGGCCCATTACCTGCACATGGTCGATGCGCTCGAGACGGCGGGGGCCGCCGGGCTGGCGCTGCGGCCCAAACGGCCCGACGAGCCCCGCATGCAGCCGCCGCCCGATCCCCTGAACCCGAAAGATCGGGATTTCGACGGCATGATCGAGTCGTGGCTGTCGCTCACGTATGTGCTCAATAACTTGAGTCGGGGACTCGGACTGCCGGACAGCTACCCCTTCGTACTCTCTTCACCCGCGATCAAGAAGCTGCGATTCATTCACGAGACCATCGACGAGAAGGGGTGGGAGGCGGCGCCGGACTCGGCGCGCATCGAAGCCCCGCCAGTCGAGGCATCGCCCGCCGCGACATCGCCCGCCGCGACATCGCCCGCCGCGACATCACCCGCCGCGACATCACCCGACGCGACCCCGCCCGCCGTTCCCTGAAGAATTTCGGCGTGCGGTACACTGGACCGCCCCCTCGCCGGAGATCCCCGTGTCGATCCATGTAGCACTCAATCATGTCATGCATTACCGCTACGATCGCCACGTCGCCCTGGGACCGCAGATCATTCGTCTGCGGCCCGCGCCGCATTGCCGGACGCGGATCCTCGCGTACTCGCAGACCATTCAGCCGGCCGAGCATTTCATCAACTGGCAGCAGGATCCGCAGTCGAACTACCTGGCGCGCGTCGTGTTCCCGAAGGTCACCCGCGAGCTGCGCATCGAGGTGGATCTCATCGCCGAGATGGCGGTTCTGAATCCGTTCGATTTTTTCCTCGAGACCTATGCGCAGAAGATCCCGTTCAAATATGAGCCGTCCGAGGTGCGCGAGCTCACGCCGTTTCTGGTCAAGGCGCCGGCAACGCCGCTGGTGGCCGAATATCTCGCGAGCATCTCCCGGGAGCCGCGCGCGACGGTGGATTTTCTCGTCGACTTGAACCGGCGCCTCGCGGCGGACGTCAAGTACGTGATCCGCATGGAGCACGGCGTGCAGCTTCCCGAGGAGACGCTCACGAAGCGCTCGGGCTCGTGCCGCGACTCGGCCGAGCTGCTGGTGCATCTGCTGCGCCATCTCGGGCTCGCGGCCCGCTTCGTGTCGGGCTACCTCATCCAGCTCGTCGCCGATGTGAAGCCGGCGGAGGGACCGCAGGGCCCAACTCAGGATTTCACCGACCTGCACGCGTGGTGCGAGGTGTATCTCCCCGGAGCCGGCTGGATCGGCCTCGATCCGACCTCGGGCCTGCTCACGGGCGAAGGACACATCCCGCTCGCCTGTACGCCCGACCCCCAAGCCGCCGCGCCGCTCTCGGGAGCGGTCGAGCCCTCAGAGGCGACCTTCGAGTACGCCATGAAGGTGTCGCGGATCTGGGAGGCGCCCCGCGTGACCAAGCCGTACACGGAGGTTGACTGGCAGGCCATCGATGCGCTCGGCAAAGGTGTCGACGAGCGCTTACGCGCCGACGACGTGCGGCTCACGATGGGCGGCGAGCCGACGTTCGTGTCGAGCGAGGATGCGGTCGCGCCGGAGTGGAACACGGAGGCGCTCGGCGAAAGCAAGCGCAAGATCGCCGCCCTGCTGTTCGGGCGGCTCAAGCAGCGCTACGCGCCGCTCGGGCTCGCGCATTTCGGTCAGGGCAAGTGGTACCCCGGTGAGCCGCTCCCGCGCTGGTCGTTGAACTGCTTCTGGCGCAAGGACGGCGAGCCGATCTGGAACGATGCGACCCTCGTCGCGGACGAGACCCGACGCTATCCCCACGCCGCCAGCAACGCGCCGCGGCTGCTCGAGGCCGTGGCGGATCGACTGGGTGTCTCCGCGGAGCACGTGTTTCCGGCCTATGAGGACGCGCTCTACTACCTGTGGCGCGAGCGCAGGCTTCCAGCCAATGACGATCCTCTGAACGCGAAGCTCAAAGATCCGATCGAGCGTGCGCGCCTGGCGCGCGTTCTCGGAGGCTCGCTCGGCGAGGCCGCCGGCTTCGTGCTGCCGATCGCCCGCCTCCACGAGCGCGCATCGTGGCAGAGCGGTCGCTGGTTCCTGCGCAGCGAAGCTTGCTATCTCATCCCGGGCGATTCGCCCTTGGGCTTCCGCCTGCCGCTCGATTCGCTGCCCTGGGTGCGGCCGACGGACCACGAGCAGGTCTTTGCGGCAGACCCCACGCAGGAATTTGCCTCGCTGCCGCCGCGGGCGCCGGTGCGCGAACAGGCGCGCACCGCCGCTGCCCGCGATCAGGCTGCGGCGTTCGATGCGGCGGCGTTCGATGCGGCGGCGGCGTTCGACGCGGGCGGTGCCGGAGCGCTCGAGGCGACGGGTGGCGGATCGCTGGGAGGGCCAGGTACGGCATCGCTCGAGGCGGACGCCGCCGCGACCGTGCGCACCTCGATGTGCGCCGAGGAGCGCGGCGGCGTGCTCTACGTGTTCATGCCGCCGACGCGCACGCTCGAGGATTACCTCGAGCTCGTCGCCGCGGTGGAAGCGAGCGCCGGGGCGCTCGGCCAGCCGGTCGTCATCGAAGGCTACGAGCCGCCGGCCGATCCACGCCTGGTCAATTTCAAGGTGACGCCCGATCCCGGGGTCATCGAGGTCAACGTCCAGCCGAGCGCGAGCTGGGACGAGCTCGTCGAGCGCACCTCACACCTCTACGACACGGCGAACGGCTGCAAGCTGCGCTCCGAGAAATTCATGATCGACGGCCGTCACGTGGGCACCGGCGGCGGCAACCACATCGTGCTCGGCGGCGCTAGCCCCAAGGATTCGCCGTTCCTGAGGCGGCCTGATCTCTTGCGGAGCCTGCTCTCGTACTGGCACAACCATCCCTCGCTGTCGTATTTGTTCTCGGGCCTGTTCCTGGGTCCGACGTCGCAGGCGCCGCGCGTCGATGAGGCGCGCAACGACTCGCTCTACGAGCTCGAGATCGCATTCCGGCAATTTCCCGAGGCAGGCGCGACGGTGCCGCCCTGGCTCGTCGACCGGTTGCTGCGTAACCTGCTGATCGACGTCACCGGCAACACGCATCGCGCGGAGTTCTGCATCGACAAGCTGTACTCGCCCGACACCGCGACCGGCCGCCTGGGCCTCTTGGAAATGAGGGCCTTCGAGATGCCGCCGCATGCGCGCATGAGCCTCGTGCAGCAGGTGCTGCTGCGCTCCCTGGTGGCGCGTTTTTGGCGCGCACCCTACGCGCCGCGGCACCTCGCGCGTTGGGGGACGCAGCTCCACGACCGCTTTCTCCTGCCGCATTTCGTCCGGCTGGACTTCGAGGACGTGCTCGAGGAGCAGCGCGACGCGGGATTCGACCTGCGCCTCGATTGGTTCGCGCCGCATTTCGAGTTCCGTTTTCCGAAGCTCGGCGACCTCGCCGTGCGCGGCGGGGCGCTGCTCGAGCTGCGCCAGGCGCTCGAGCCGTGGCACGTCATGGGAGAAGAGGGAACGGCCGGCGGCACGGTGCGTTATGTCGACTCCTCCGTGGAGCGCGTCGAGGTCAAGTTGAGCGGGCTCGCGCCCGACCGCTATGCCGTGACCTGCAACGGCCGGGCGATTCCGCTGCGATCCACGGGCCGCGAGGGCGAATTCGTCGCCGGCGTGCGCTACCGCGCGTGGCAGCCCTGGTCCGCCCTGCACCCCCGCGTCGGTATTCACTCGCCGCTGACATTCGATATAGTTGATACCTGGATGAATCGATCGGAAGGTGGTTGTCGATATCATGTGGTGCATCCGGGCGGCCGCAGCCACGAGACCTTTCCGGTGAACGCATTCGAAGCCGAGAGCCGGCGCCTCGCGCGATTCTTTCGCTTAGGTCACACACCCGGTCGCATGGACGTCGAACCGGCGGTCGCGAGCGAGGAATTCCCCTTCACACTGGACTTGCGCAATCATCGATAAGCCGAGAGATCCGCGACTTCAGAATTATCGCAGCGACCCTCGCCGCTATGACGAGCTATTGGACGGCGACGGCCGCATTCGCGATCACTGGCAGGCGCTCGTCGATGGGGTGTTCGAGGACGACGCACGAGCGGCGCGGCGCGCCACCGAATTCACGCGGCGCATGATCGTCGAGAACGGCGTCACCTATAACGTGTACGCCGACGCGCAGGGCCGAGATCGGCCGTGGATCCTCGATCCGCTGCCGTATCTCGTGAGCGCCGCGGAATGGCAGCGCATCGAGGCGGGCGTCGCGCAGCGCGCGCGCTTGCTGAACGCCGTGCTCGGCGATTTGTACGGCAGGCAGCAGCTGCTTTCGCAAGGCGGGCTGCCGGCCGAGATCCCGTTCGGCCACCCGAACTTCCTCTGGCCGTGTCTCGGCCTGCGTCCGCCGGGCGACCGGTGGCTTTCGATCTACGCAGCCGATCTCGCGCGCGCGGCCGACGGCCGCTGGTGGGTGCTCGCCGACCGCACGCAAGCGCCGTCCGGTCCAGGGTATGCGCTCGAGAATCGCCAGATCGTGCGCCGCGCCTTTCCCGAGCTCACCCAATCGATGGACGTGCGGCCGCTCGGCGCGTTCTTTGCCGCGCTTCGCGAGGAACTGCTGCGCGGCGCCGGCGCGGAGCCGCTCGCCGTGGTGCTCTCGGCCGGCTCGTTCAACGAGACTTACTTCGAGCACGCGTATCTCGCCCGCCAGCTCGGATTTCCTTTGGTCGAAGGGCACGACCTCACGGTGCGCGGCGAGAGCGTGTTCTTGAAGACGCTCGCCGGCTTGAAGCCGGTGCACGCGATTCTGCGCAGGCTCGACGATGATTTCTGCGATCCGGTGGAGCTGCGCGTCGATTCCGCGCTGGGCGTGCCGGGACTTTTGCGTGCCATCGCCAAGGGCAACGTCACCGTCGCGAACGCGCTCGGCACGGGCGTGCTCGAATCCGCGGCGTGGCTTGGGTTCTTGCCCGCCGTCGCCCAGCAGCTCATCGGCGAACGGCTGACCCTCCCGTCGGTGGCGACCTGGTGGTGCGGCGAGCCGCCCGCCTTCGATGCCGTGGTCCGCAATCTCGGGCGGCTGGTGATCAAGCCGACCTTTCCGAACCAGCGGCAGGGACCGCTGTTCGGCCGCGACCTCAGCACCGAGGAGCGCGAGGCGCTGATCGCGCGGATGCGCGCGCGGCCGCACGCCTTCGTGGCACAGGAGCATCTGACGTTCTCGCAAGCGCCCGTCTGGTATACGAAGAACTCCGACGGGTTCTCGCCGCGCGCGCTCGGAATCCGGGTCTATGCCATCGCCACGCCGCAAGGCTACAAGGTCATGCCGGGCGGTCTCGCAC
>JBEKVP010000172.1:0-5647 GCA_049513935.1 Steroidobacteraceae bacterium | reverse complement strand
GAGGGCAAGACCGGTCCGTACCTCCTCTACGCCGTGGTACGCATCAAATCCATTCTGCGCAAGGCCGCCGCCGCCGGCGTCGCGCCGGGCGCAGTCAAAATCGAGCACGCGAACGAGCGCGAGCTTGCACTCACCCTCGACGCTTTCGACGGCGCCGTAACAACGGCCTACGAGCGGCGCGCGCCGCACCTCGTGGCCGAGCACGCGTTCGCGCTCGCGCAGAGCTTCTCCGGCTTCTACGAGAACTGCCCCATCCTGCAGGAAGCCCGCGCCGACATCCGCGGCTCGAGGCTCACCCTGGCGGGCGCCGCCTTGCGTCAGCTCGAGCTCGCGCTCGACCTCCTCGGCGTGGAAACGCCCGAGCGGATGTGACGCCGCCGGCCGCGCATCGGGCGGTCAGAAAAGGAAATGATGATGATCGAGCGCGGCGCCGGAGTGCGGCACGTTGACGGCGAGGTGATGCTCTCCGTGGGAGCGGGCGATATCGCGCCATGGCTCCGAAAGCCGGCCGTGCGGATCGTCCTTGACCTCGAACGTCCAGCTTCGATCCCAGGTCTTGTCCCGCAGCAACGCATTCAGGCGGCGCATCACCGCCGCCCCGTCGCGCGCATGCAGCTCGAGACTGCGCGCGCCGGCGCCGTGCACGATGGCGATGAGGTGCTGATCCTCGGCATCGAGGTGCTCGCGGATCACGCGGCTCAATAGCAGAAGATGCTGGCTCTCGTGGGCGCCGATCCGCCCGGACGCGTCGAGCGCGCGCGCCGCGGCGGCGATCGCGATCGACACGTGGTAGGGATACTCGCTGAAGCTCAGGCGCTTTTCGAGCGAGCCGTTGACGGTGATGACCGCGCTCTTGCCGCTTTCGGGAAACGTGTGGCGGCAGATGATCCACGTATCGTAGTCGGTGTCCGCCATCAAACACCTCCGCGTACTAGACTGCCCTGCTCGGCGGCTCCGCTGCCGGGGCTTGGGCGCGCCGTCCGATCACCGAAACATCAGGCGTACTCATCGATCTTATGTTTCGAGGGGCGCGGCTCTTTTTCCTCGGCTCCGCCCGCCGCCGGCTTCGGGGGCAATGGGCTCTTGTCGGGAGGCGGTTGCCCGCCCGGTCCGTCCTTGCGGCTGCGCTTGTCGGCGATCGGCAGCGCGGGATAGAGCCCGGAATTGCTCAAGCGATCTACTTCGGCCATGAGTGACCTCGCTTACTGGGAGGGCGGCGAATCGACCGCCGGCGAATCCTTCACTACAGCCGAATCGTTGATCGCATCGCGCTTCGCTTGATCCTTGACCAATACGGTCTTTTCCAAATCGGACGGCTGCACCCGCCATAGTAGCCGATTTTCGGCGCTGCCCGCATCTGCAGTGGCGACGCCCGGCGCGGCCTGCGCCGGAGTATTGCCGTCGGCCGTGGCGGTGACCGGGGTACCCGGCGCCACCGACTCGAGCACCAGGATGGCTACGCGGCGATTCGCGTTGCGCCCCTCGGCGGTCTCGTTGCTCTGCCGCGGGTGGTACTCGCCGAAGCCGACGATCTCGAGGCGCAGCGGATCGATGCCCGCCCTGGTGAATTCGTGCACGACGCTCGCCGATCGGGCCGCGGATAGCTCCCAGTTGGATGGAAAGGCGGAGGTCTTGATGGGCCGATCGTCGGTGTGGCCCTCCACCCGGATCGGGTTCGGGAACGGCTTCAGCACGTCCGCGAGCTTATCGAGCACCGGCGCGGCCTCCGGCGCGAAGGCGCCCGAGCCGCTCGGGAACAAGATGTCCGTATTGATCTCGATCTCGAGCCACATGCTCTCGCGGCGGATCGTCACGAGCTTGGCGTCGATGAGCGCCTGCATTGCATTCTCCACCGCGCGCTCCATGCGGATCAGCGCTCCGGGCGCCTCGCTCGAGATGTGGGCTTCCGACATGTTCGGATCGCGCGGGGTGTCGGCCTCGGGCACCTTTTGTTCCTTGATCTTGATCAGCGCGGTCGGCATGAGGCCGACCAGCGGCTTGTCGCCGCCTTTGCCGGGCTGTTTCTCGCCGATGTTGACCGGCTGGATGCTCTTCGGCGCGCCGTGAAATGCGGCGATCAGCGAATCGGACAGCACCCGGAACTTGCCCTCGTTCACGGAGGACATGGCGTACATCACGGTGAACAGCGCGAACAGCAGCGTGACCAAGTCGCCGTACGGGATGGCCCAGGCCTCGGCATTGACGTGCTCTTCGTGTTTTTTCCTGCGGGCCATTCGCGACTCCTTGGTGCCACCTACCAGCGGTTCACTGGTGGAAATAGCCCTGAAGCTTCGCTTCGATGTTGCGCGGATTCTCGCCCTGCGCGATCGCGATGATCCCTTCGATGACCATGGTGCGAACCTGGGTCTGCCCGTGAATCACCGACTTCAGCTTGTTGCCCATGGGCAGAAAGACCAGGTTGGCGAAGGCAATTCCGTAGATCGTGGCGACGAAGGCGGCAGCAATGCCGTGGCCGAGCTTCGATGGGTCGGCGAGATTCTGCATCACCGCCATGAGCCCCATGACGGCACCGATGATGCCGAGCGTCGGCGAATAGACGCCCATGGCCTCGAAGACCTTCGCCGCCTGCGTATCGAAATGCTCCATGGTGTCGAGCTCGATTTCCATGCTCGAGCGGATGGCTTCGGGCTCGCCGCCGTCGACCAGCGACTGCAGGCCCTTCTTCAAGAACTCATCCTTCTCCTGCTCGACCGCCGATTCGAGCCCGAGCAGGCCCTGCTTGCGGGCGATGTTGCTCCACTCGACGATCTTCTCGATCGTGGCGGTCGGATTGCTCGTCGGCGGCTTGAATACCCACGCGATGATCTTCCACGCGCGCAGAAACGTCGCCATCGGTGTCTGCACCAGGCTCGCGGCCATGGTTCCCACCACGACGATCACGAACGCGGCGCTGCCGACCAGCGCACCGGCGCTCGAGCCCTTGAGGATCGCCCCGCCGATGATCGCGATCAGTCCGAGCACAACGCCGATGATGGTGAGGATATCCATGGGATCAGTCGGGAGCTAACCACTCCGCCAGCCGTGCGCGCACCCGCACCAAGGCCTGTCCGTGGATCTGGCAAACGCGCGACTCGGAAACCTCGAGCACTTCGCCGATCTCGCGCAGGTTCATGTCCTCATCGTAGTAGAGCGACAGCACGAGCTTTTCGCGCTCGGGCAACCCGTCGATTGCCGACGCCAGAGCGCCACGAAAGCCCGTATCCTCAATGTGATCGAAGGGGCCGGGCCGCTCGTCGCGCGCATGGTCCGCGGGGCTCGACTCATCCTCGCCCGAGCTCATCTGGTCGAAGCTGAACAACCGGCAGCTCGCCGCGTCCAGCACCAGCTTGTGGTATTCCTCGATCGAGACTCCCAGGCCTGCGGCGATGTCGGTCGGGGTCGCATCCTGTCCCTTCTCGTTCTCGATCCTGCGGACCACGTCCGACATCTGACGCATGTTTCGATGCACCGAGCGGGGCGTCCAGTCGGACTTGCGCACCTCGTCGAGCATCGCGCCGCGGATCCGGATGCCCGCGTAGGTCTCGAAGTTGGCGCCCTTGGCGGCCGAATAATGCTTGGCAGCATCCAGCAATCCGATCATGCCGGACTGGATCAAGTCGTCCACCTCCACGTTCGGAGGCATGCGGCTCACCAGGTGGTACGCGATCCGTTTGACTAAATCCGCGTGTTTGAGCACCAGCTCCTGCTGGGGTACCTGGTCCACGGGTACGCCGTCATCCACCAACGGCTTCGGATTCCGCTTTTGCGTGTTTGAATACTGTGTGCTTGCTCTCATTGCAATACCGTCGCAGGACCCATCGGGGCCCCCATCATGCGTTCGACGAAGAACTCCAGGTGACCTCGTGCCCCTTGTGGTGCAGACCACTTATCGGCCTTCGCGGCCAGATTCTTGAGCGCAACGGATGAAATTGATGACGGGTACGCCTCGACGACCGCGGTCTGGCGTTGCACGGCGCGCCGCAAGTAATCGTCAAACGGTACGGATCCCGCGAACTCAAGCGAGACATTGAGAAACCGGTCACAGACCCGAGAGATCTTCTGAAACAGTCGCGGGCCCTCGCCGGATCGCCGGGTCTGACTCGCCAGGATCTGGAAGCGCTGCACGCCATGCTCGCGGCTCAGCACCTTGATCAGCGCATAGGCGTCGGTGATGGAGGTAGGCTCGTCGCAGACCACGACCAGGACATGGTGGGCCGCCTGGCTGAAGGTCACCACGCTGTCGGACAAACCCGCCGCCGTGTCGATGACCAACACCTCGACGCGATGGTACAGCTCGCTGAACGCGCGGATGATGCCGGCGTGCTCCGCCTGGGACAGTGCCGCCATGCGCTTGAAGCCGGACGAGGCGGGCACGACTTGCAGGCCATGCGGTCCGGTCACGATCGCGTCCTCCAGAGTGCACTGCCCGCTCATCACGTGGCCGAGATGAAAGCGGGTATGCAGCCCCAGCAACACGTCGACGTTGGCCAACCCCAGGTCGGCATCGAGCAGCATCACATCCCTTCCGAGCGCCGCGATCGCGAGCGCGACATTGGCCGATACCGTCGTTTTGCCGACGCCGCCTTTGCCGCCGGTGACCGCGATAACCTTGACCGGACGCGAGGAATTGAGCTGCTCCAATCTCTCGGCTTGCTCGCGGGTGAGTTTGATGTCAAGCATGGGTGTGCGCTCGGCTGGAATTGCGGGCAAGGTAGGCTGCGTCGCGGCCGGGTTGGGCACGCTCCTTCAGGTCGTGTGCGGCAAGCACGAGCCACAACCGGCGCTGGTGGGCGAGTTGCAGATTCTCCGGGATACGCCGCCCGTCGCACAGATACGCGATCTTCAGTTGATGCCGCAGCGTGGTGGAGAGGGCCGCGCCCAAGCTCATCGCCTCATCCACCTTGGTAAGGATGCAAGCCGCCGGGGAGACCGGCGAGAAGGCACGGACGATCTCCTCGAGGGCGAGTGCGTCCGCCTGCGCCGGCAGCGCCAAAAGGACCCGCGCACGCGCGCCGCAGAGCTTGAGCGTGGCGAGCTGTTCGGTCAGGCGCGGATCCTTAAGTCCCATTCCCGGGGTATCGATCAATACCAGCCGCTTCGACTTCAGGCTGTCGAGCAGGCGGGCGAGTTCGGTACCGCCGTTGGCGGTATGCATCGGTGCGCCGAGAACCCGCGCGTAGGTGATGAGCTGCTCTCGCGCTCCGATGTCGCTCGCGTCCGTGCTCACCAACGCGAGATCCTTCCTGCCGTAGCGTTTGACCCAGCGCGCGGCAAGCTTCGCGATGGTCGTCGTCTTGCCGGCCCCGGGGGGGCCGACGATCGCGAAAACGCCGCAGTTGGCCGCGCTCAGCCGTTCCACCACCGGCAAATGCCTGATCAGCAGAGCCAGCGGAACATTCGACGGATCGCCGAGGCCTGCCATCAGCGGCGTGCGCTCCGCGAGCTTCACCGCGACATCCGGCGCGATGTCCATCGCCGAAAGCTGCTCGAGGACGCGCGCCTTCAATGGGTCGCGCAGATGTTTGTCGCGCCGCGTTAGGTTCGGCAGCTCGCTCTCGATGAGCTTGCGCAGATCCTTGAGCTCTCGGTGCACCGTCGCCAGCCCGAGCCGCGTGTCGTGGTCGGGGGCTGCGGAGGATGAGGCTCT
>JBEKVP010000171.1:0-5658 GCA_049513935.1 Steroidobacteraceae bacterium | reverse complement strand
TGGTTTCTATTCGTCTTGGGTTGGCAGCGCCTGCGTCCCGCCGCCGGGGATTGGAGCCTCATCGATATCACACATTTCATCGGCGCCACGGGCGAGTTCTTTGCGAGCGCATTGACCCCGGCCGCAGCCGGCGCCCGGCTGTTCGAGAACTTCTTCAACGCCTTGCGCCGCAGTCTCGGGCTGCGCGAAGACGGCCGGCCGGTTTGGGAATGGTTGGCCGCGGACGCACGTACCAGCGCCGCCGATCTCGCCGAGCTCGAGCGGCTGTACGCGAAGACACAGGCGGGGCGCCGCGTGGATCTCGTCAAGCTGCAGAATCTGACCTCTCGAATCCTGGGAATTTTACAATGAGCACCGCATTGCAAGCGTTCGAAACCCGCCTTCAAGACACGCTCGGCCAAGCGGTGATCGGGCTCGAGCCCGTGATCCGCGCACTGACGGTGGCGATTATCGCGCGCGGCCACATATTGCTTCAGGGGCCGCCGGGACTCGGCAAGACCCTATTGAGCAAAACACTCGCCCATGCGCTCGGCGGCATGTTCAAGCGCGTGCAGGGAACGTCCGACCTCATGCCCTCGGATATCACGGGCGTGCATATCTTCGACACGGCGAAGAACGAGTTCGTGTTCCATCCCGGACCGATATTCGCCGACGTGCTGCTGGTCGACGAGATCAACCGCGCGGGTCCGAAAACCCAGTCGGCGCTTCTGGAGGCGATGGAAGAGCGGCACGTGACGATCGATCGGCATCACTACGCGCTGCCGGCGGATTTTCTGGTCATTGCCACGCAGAATCCGCGCGAATTCGAAGGCACCTATCCGCTGCCCGAGTCCCAGCTCGACCGGTTCATGCTGCGGATCGATATGAGTTACCCGTCACGTCAAACAGAGCAGTCGATCTTGGATCGCTACGGCGCGCTTGCATCGCTCGAAGGCGCTGTATCGCCGGACCGCGTTGCCTCGCCGGACCAGACGCGCGCAGGAGAGACCCGGGCGGCGCTTGCGGCCGCCCGCGCGGACGCCGACGCACTGCACGTCGCTCCCGAGCTTTTAGGGTACGTGCTCGATCTCGCCAAGGCGTCGCGGGAGAATCCGCACATCAGCCTCGGAATTTCGACGCGCGGCGTGCTCGCGATGCTGCGCGCCGCGCGGATTGCGGCGGCGCTGCGCGGTGCATCGTTCGTCGCGCCCGACGACGTGAAGGAGATCTTTCCCTGGGTGGTGCCGCATCGCCTGGTGTTGGCCCCCGAAGCCCAGCTCGAAGCGGTGAGCGAGCAATCGCTCGCGCAACGGCTCCTGGATCAGGTTCCGGTGCCGCGTTGAGCCTGCGGCCGGCCGGCGTTTGCCTGGGAGCGCTGATCGCGCTCATCGCCATCGTCGGGACCTGGGGCGCGGACGGATCGATTGCGCTGCTGTGGCGCTTGCCGGCGGGTCTCTTGCTCGCGGGCCTCGCCTATGAATCCGCGGTCGTCGCGCGGGCCCGAGTGGGGCTCGACATCGAGGCGCCCGAGCGCTGGTTCCTCGGTCGCTCGGGCGCGGCGACATTTCTCTTCAGACATGCGCTCAAACGCCGCATTCTCATCGAGTGGGTGCCGTCGGCGCCGACCGGCATCGTGTTCGAGGGTGCCGTGCGCACCGCATCGATCCCGGCCTTCGCCGCCGCCTCGGCGCAATTCGTCGGCACGCCCCGCCGCCTCGGGCCGCAGCAGTGGCCGGCGATGCGAATCCGCGTCGCCGGGCCGTTAGGTCTCGCCTGGTGGCCGAAGCAGTTGGCGGCACACGCGAGCATCCGCGTTCAGCCGGAGCTGCTCCAGTCGCAGTTCCGCGGCGCCGGCGGCGGCACGAGCGGCGCGCGCAGCGGGCAGAGTGCGGGGGCGGGCGCCGAGGTTCTGCAATTGCGTGCCTATCGTCCGGGCGATCCGCCGCGAGTCATCGATTGGAAAGCCACCGGACGGGCTCGCCAATTGATCAGCCGCGATTTCTCCGAGGATCAGCACCTCGAGATCCTGATATTGATCGATGCCGGGCGCGCGAGCGGCTTGCGATCGGGCGAGCTCGACCGCTTCGGACACTATGTGAACGTGGCTGCGCGGCTCGCCCAATACGCCGTCGCCCAGGACGATCTGGTGGGTGTGATCGTATTCGCGGACCGGCCGCTGCTCGAGTGCGCCCCCGGACGAGGCGCCGCGGCAGTCGGACGCATCCGCAAACTGCTGGGCGCTGCGCGCGTCGAGGGCAGCGAGTCCGATCCCCTGCAGGCCGCGATTCGAGTGCGCTCGCTCGCTCGCCGGCGCAGCCTGGTCGTCTTGCTCACGGACTTGGACGACGCCGCCGTGGCCGGTCAGCTGGCGGGGGCGGCGCGCCTGCTGCTGCCGAAGCATTTGCCGTTCATCGCGGGCCTCTCGAGCGCGCACGCCGAATCCATGGCCACGGCGGCCGCCGCACGGTGGCTCGATCCTTACCGCTGCTTGGCGGCCCAGGAATACTGCGCGAGCCTTGATCGCAAAGTACAAACCCTGCGCGCCCTCGGAGCCCCAGCTCTGGTGGCCAAGCCGGATCGACTGGAATCGGCGGTGTTCCAGGCCTATACCCAGTTTCGCCGGCAACGGCGCGTTTAAGGAGCGCCCGCGGGCCGCGGCCGGCGCAGCAGCCAACCGCCGAGCGTCAACACCATCAAGAACCAATAGGAGACGCCGACCGCGATCCGGCTCGCAAGCGGGAACATGGGATCGGGCGAGACGAAACCCTCGATGAGACCCGCACCGACCAGCAGGGCGGCGCACAGAGCCATGAGCGGCGCGGCCCGCCGCACACAGACACGGAAGGATTCCCTGCGGGTGGCGTGCGTGGGACGAATGAGCGAATCCGCGATTGCGGTGCCGATGGCGCCCGCGATGCAGATCACCGAGAGCTCGACCATGCCGTGGGCGATGATGAACTCGAACAGCCGTCCGGCGAGCCCGTGCTGATGCACGAATGCAAACGTCGCGCCGAGCATCAACCCGTTGAGCAGCATGAGATAGAAGGTGCCCAGCCCGAACAAGAATCCGCTGCAGACGGCGAACAGGGCCACGACGATATTGTTCGACAGAATGCGCACCGACAGGATCGAGGAAGGGGTCACGTTGATGAGCCCATCGGTCCAGAGCTTGCCTTCTTCCACGTGCTGGATCATTTCCTCGCTCGCGATGAGGCTGATCAAGTGCGGATAGGTCGCAATGAGCCAGAATCCGGCTGCGGCGCTCGAGCACATGAGAGCGGCCATCCAGAAGATGCGCGGCGCCAGCTCGCGCACGACGGACGGAATGTCGTCTCGCAGCACGGAGAGCAAGCCGGTCCAGCCGCCGGAAGGGTGGCGCGCAATGGTCGCGTGGATTTGCGCGAACAGCGCCTCGAGCGCGGCTGCCGTGCGGGTGCCGGGCACGAGACGGCGCGCGCTCGCCAAATCGCGCGCCACGTTGCGATACGCCTCGATGGCGCCGAGCGCCTCGCCCACGGAGATCGAGCGGCGCCGGCGCAGCTCGCCGATCCGACGCGACAACTCGCGCCAGGCCGGCGCGCGCGCGTGAACCCAGGCCGCGGCGCTCGATTTCACCGCTGTCCCGAGAGCGTCACGAGGCGGGCGCGCAGGGCGTCATCGTCGAGCGCATCCGGATCCTCCGCGGAGCCGAGCGCCTTCTTCAGCAACGCGCGCGCGATGGCGTCGCGCTTGTCGACCGCGAGCGAGGGCCAGCGCTCGAGGATCTGCTCGACGAGATCCAGCGTCGTGAAGTCGACGGCGGCCTCGGCCGCCGCCACACCGTCGAGCTCCAGATATCTTGACGGCACGCGCTCATCGATGACGAGCAGGGTGCCCGCGGCCATGTCTCCGATGCGTACGCGCTGCGCGGACAAAAGCGCCGTGATCAGACCGACGAAATACAGCATCGGCAGACAGTCGATCAGCCGGAAAATGTTGCGGATCAATACGGCCCCGGTCCCCGGTGTGCCGCCGTTCACGGTCACCACCCGAACCCCGGCCATGCGTTTCCCAGGGCTCTGGCCGCGCATCAACAGCTCGAGCACCGGGTGATAGAAAAAGTAAATGATCGCCGGCGCGAGAAACACCAGAAAGCCGAGGGTCAGGCCGCGTTTGCCGCTCTCGACGGGGAACCTCAAGCCGCCGAATTCGATGAGCATCGCGGCCACGAACCAGGCGAGCGCCAGCACCACTCGGATATGCCAATCGATGATGAATGCGTAGCTGCGGCTGCCCGGCCCCGCGATCGGCAAGCTGACGTCGACGCCGGTAATGCCCGGGATGGTGTACTGCTCGTTGTCCATGAGACGTTGACGCGGCCGGTGCTCCTCGAGGAGCAGCTTACCGTCTCGGAAGCCCTCATCGCGAGTCCCTTGCGGTTGGTGTCTATCGGGCGGCGCCCTTGGGTTGCGCGCCGTCCGACGGCTCGAGCGTCGAAGGCGTGCAGGAATAATTGCTGCTCGAGAGCCTCGTGACCAACCTCAAGGCTTGCTTTACACAATAGGCGTAGTTGCGGTTCGCGGACCACACCGTTTTGGTCGAGCCGTCCTTGGTGTAGTCGACGCGGCAGCGGCCCAGATCCGCGTCGTCGGCGGCTCGATAGATGCTGATGAGCCGCGTGCTGGAAGGCGATCTGCAAGTGAACTGCTCGGCCGCCTGCGGCCCGGCCCGTCCGTTGCCGATCACGCACCAGCACGCGATGCAAATGAGAACACCGGAACGAACGGGCTTCATGGGTGGCGCAGGCCTCGAAGGAGCAGGCGAGGGCGAGGCCATGCTAACAGCTGTATCAGTTGACGTATCCTTTGCTCATGTCGGGAACGGCAGGCATCGGACGTAGGAATCTTCCGCCTGACGCCGGCTCGAGGCGCGCGCGCCTCGCGACCTATTTACATTATAAAACATATATCTACATAGCATTCTACACGTCAACTATCGATAATGGTGCGGTGGAGCGATGATGCTATGATCGAGCGCCCCGCGCTTCCCCGATAAAGACATTCAGAAAGGGAGAACCCAAGATGGCGGGCGATGTCTATCAGCGTTTCCGCGCCGCCGCCGTGCAAGCGGCGCCGGTCTTTCTAGACCGCGAAGGGTCGATCGCGAAGCTCGAGCAGTGGGTCGCCAAAGCGCGAGCCGCCGGCGCCGACCTGGTTGTGTTCGGCGAGTCCTTTGTGCCCGCCTTCCCGCTCTGGAACATGCTCTACGCGCCGATCGATCAGCATGCATTCTTCCGGCGCCTGTTCGACAACGCGATCGAGGTCCCGGGGCAACAGGTCGAACGGCTCGCCGAGATCGCGCGCCGCAATCGCGTGATTCTGTCGGTCGGGGTGACCGAGAAATCTCCGGTAAGCATGGGCGCGATGTGGAACACCAACCTGCTCTTCGACGCCGCGGGCAAACTGCTGAACCGTCATCGCAAATTGGTGCCCACCTGGGCCGAGAAACTGACCTGGGCCAACGGGGATGCCGCGCACTTGCGCGTCGAGCAGACCGACATCGGCCGGTTGGGCGCCCTGATCTGCGGCGAGAACACCAATACCTTGGCGCGGTTCGCGCTGCTCGCGGAGGGCGAGCAGGTGCACATCGCCACCTATCCCCCCGCATGGCCGGTCAGGCGCCCGGGCGCCAAGCAAAACT
>JBEKVP010000170.1:0-5683 GCA_049513935.1 Steroidobacteraceae bacterium | reverse complement strand
CTTGCCGCCTTTTTCCGCGAAGGTCACCGTCGTGACGGAACCCTGGTCATTTTCCTCATTGGTCCAGACGAGGCGCGAGTGCGGTGTTACTTCCTTGTACGTGCCGAAGAACGCCATCTGTGAGTCCCCGTGCGCGAACGCCAAACGGTACCTGCCCCCGACACGAACATCCATTTCGCAGGAAAGCAGGGACATTCCCAGCGACTTCGGCACCCACCACTGCCTGAACAGCTCGGGCCTGCTCCACGCCTCGAACACGAGGCACGCCGGGCCGTTGAAAGTTCGCGTGACGACGAGCTCCCGCTCGGACTTCCGCTCCACCGTCGTACGATTCTTCATGGGGGCAACCTCACTCTCTCCTCTTGCGTCCATCGACCTTCTCCTTCCGTTTCAATTTCTCGACAACTTTGTCCAGCTCGTCGAAGCGTGCACACCAGAGCTGGCGGTATCTCTCGATCCATGCGGCTTCCTCCTCCAGTCGGCGCGGGCCGAGCTTGCAGGTCCGCACGCGCCCGACCTTCTCCGTGGCGACTAGCCCCGCCCGCTCCAAGACGCCGACGTGCTTCTTCATACCCGTGAGGGTCATGCGGAATTTCTCGGCGAGCTCCGTGATCGAAGCGTCTGCACGCCCGAGCTGCTCCAGAACACCACGTCGGGTGGCGTCGGAGAGCGCGGCGAACGAGGCGTCGAAGCGGGTCTCGGTATATTGAACCATGTGGTTCAGTATTTAACACACGGATAGGCGGCACCGCAAGGGATACAAAGGATGGGGAGTCGCCCTCGCGCCGCGTGGCCAGCAGATCTAGCACGCATTTAGCCACGCACCCAGCCCCAGCAGTAGTCCAGACGACCGAAACGTCCAGAGACAATAACTGTCGCGAACGCCTAGTTTTTCAGTGGTATCAAGCGCTTTTCGAGGCCGACTCGCGGCGGCCGCAGACAGCCGAAAACACTATTCGATGTTCTGCACCTGTTCGCGCATCTGCTCGATCAGCACTTTCATATCGACCGCGGCGCGCGTGGTCTCGATGTCCTGAGATTTGGAGGACAGTGTGTTGGCCTCACGATTCAGCTCCTGCATGAGGAAATCCAGACGCCGGCCGGCGGGCTCGTGGCTGCCGAACGCTTTTCTGATCTCGGCCACGTGGCCGTGCAGGCGATCGATCTCCTCGTCGACGTCCAAGCGCTGGGCGAGCATCGCGAGCTCCTGCTCCAGGCGGTCGTGATCGACGTCGGTGCAGATCTGCGAGACGCGCTCGAGCAGTTTCGCGCGCATGCGCGCGCGCACTTCCGGCAAGCGCTCCGCGACGCTCGCCGCGAAATCCGAGAGCCCGGCGCAGCGCTGCTCGAGCGCCTCGCGCAATCGGCTGCCCTCGCTGTCGCGGAAGCGGGCGAGCTCCGCGAGCGCCTCCGCGAGGAGCGCGTGCGCCGCCGCGATCAGCGGCGCGGCATCCTTTAACGGCTCGCGCATCACGCCCGGCCAGCGCAACAAGTCCATGACGTCGATGCGTGCCGCGGGGCCCGTTTGCGCGGCAACCTCCCGGGCGCGCCCGGCCAGCGAGGCAAGCAGCTCCGCCTCAACCTCGAGTGAGCCCGCGGCCGTTGCGGGTCGGTAGTGCAGCGACGAGTCGACCTTGCCACGCCGTACGGCGCTCGAGATGGTCTGGCGAAATTCTGCCTCGGCGATCCGAAGCTCCTCCGGCAGCCGGCAACCGATCTCGAGAAACCGGTGATTGACCGTCTTCAGCTCCCACGTGAGCGATCCCCACGGGAATTGACGCTCGCGCCGAGCAAAGCCGGTCATGCTACGAATCATAGGGTCCTGAAGCCAAAATCGGCCATAATTGAGCGCCGAAGTCTATCGGAGCCCGAAGGAGCTGTCATTGCAGATCGAGACCGCGGATGTCAGCCTGATCGGCCACCGCGAGGAGAATCAGGACCGGGTCGCGGTGGCAGCCGGCGAGCACGCGGTGCTCCTGGCGGTGATCGACGGAATGGGCGGGCACGCCGAGGGTGCCCGTGCCGCAGAGACTTCGCTCGCGACGCTGCTCGAGGCATTCTGGCAAACGCCGCACCCCATCTTCGATCCGTTGGGCTTTTTGCATCTGTCGCTCGGACGCGCGCACGAAGAAGTAGTCAAACTGGGCGCGGGTCTGTCGGTCGAGGCGCGGCCGCGCGCGACCTGCGCCGTGTGCCTGGTGCAGGACTCGGCGGCCTACTGGGCGCACGTCGGCGACAGCCGCATCTATCAGCTGCGCCAGTCTCAAGTGCTCGAGCGCACCCGTGATCACAGTCACGTGGAGGTGCTGTTGCGCGAGGGACTGATCACCGAGGCGGAGGTGCACGGGCATCCAATGCGTAATTACGTCGAGTGCTGCCTGGGCGGGGACGCCGCGCTTCCCGAGATGAGCATCTCGACGCGCCGGCGCCTGAAGGCGGGCGATGTCCTGCTTCTGTGCACCGACGGGCTGTGGGCGAACCTCAAGGACCAGGACTTCGTGAAATTCGCACAGAGCGCTGGCAAGACGCTCCGCGATGCGCTCATGGATCTCGGCACGCAGGCAGTGGCCGCCTCGGCGCCTTACAGCGACAATACCAGCGCCGCGGCGCTGCGCTGGCGGGCCGCATGAGCGTGCGGCCGAGCGGCCGCGCGCCCGATGAGCTGCGGGCGCTGCAGTTCGTGCGCGGCTACACCGCGCACGCCGAGGGCTCGGTACTGGTGGGCTTCGGGGCCACCCGCGTGCTGTGCACGGCGAGCGTTGAGGACGGCGTTCCTTCGTTCCTGCGCGGCACGGGCCAGGGGTGGGTCACCGCCGAATACGGGATGCTGCCGCGCTCCACCCACACCCGCACGGCGCGCGAGGCGGCTCGCGGCAAGCAGTCGGGCCGCACCCAGGAGATTCAGCGCTTGATCGGCCGGGCACTGCGCGCGGTGGTCGATCTCAAGGGACTCGGCGAGCGGACCGTGACCATCGATTGCGACGTGCTCCAGGCCGACGGCGGAACGCGCACCGCGGCGATTACCGGCGGATTCGTCGCGCTCGCGGATGCCGTCGACACTTTGATCGAGAAGCGCGCCCTCAGCGCCAACCCTCTGCATGGACAGGTCGCGGCGGTGTCGGTGGGAATCTATCGCGGCGTCCCGATCCTCGATCTCGACTACGCCGAGGATTCGAACGCCGAGACCGATATGAACGTCGTGATGAACTCCGGCGGCGCGTTCGTCGAGGTGCAGGGAACCGCCGAGGGCCATGCCTTCCGGCGCCACGAGCTCGACCAGCTGCTCGATCTTGCCGCGCAAGGCATCGCGCGGTTGCATGAAGCTCAGCAAGTTGCCCGCGCCGCTTGAGCGGTTGGTGATCGCCACCGCGAATCCCGGCAAGCTGCGTGAATTTCGCGCGCTGCTCGCCGGGTTGCCGTTCGAGCCGGTGAGTCAAGCCTCGCTCGGGGTCGTACCGGTCCCGGAGACCGGATCCTCCTTCTCATCGAACGCCCTCATCAAGGCGCGGCACGCCGCCGCAGAGACGGGCTCGGCGGCCATCGCCGATGACTCGGGCCTCGAAGTGGATGCCCTTGGCGGCGCCCCCGGCATCTACTCCGCGCGCTACGCGGGCGAGGGCGCCGATGACGCCGCGAACAACGCGAAGCTTCTCGCCGCGCTCGCCGGAGTGCCGCTGCCGCAGCGCCGCGCTCGCTACCGATGCGCCTTGGTCTTCGTGGCGGGCCCGACGGATCCCTCGCCGCTCACAACCGAAGGGATGTGGGAGGGATTCATCCTGGAGGTGCCGCGCGGAGCGGGAGGGTTCGGGTACGACCCTTACTTCTGGCTTCCCGAGCTTGCCGCGAGCGCGGCCGAACTCGACCCCGAGGAGAAGAACCGGCTGAGCCACCGCGGAACGGCGCTCCGGTCGCTGCGCGGACAGCTCGCGTCGCGGTTGGAGCGGTCGTGATACCCCTCGCGTTGTACGTGCACATGCCTTGGTGCGTGCGCAAATGTCCCTACTGCGATTTCAATTCGCATCAACTCAAGTCCGGATCGCCGCCGGGCGAGTACATCGACGCGTTGATCAGGGACTTCGACGCCGAGCTGCCCGCGATCGCGCATCGCAGGATCGAGTCGGTGTTTTTCGGCGGCGGCACACCGAGCTTATTTCACCCGGAGGATTTCGCGCGGCTGCTCGAGGCCTTCAAGGCGCGGATCGGTTTTGCCGGCGATGCCGAGATCACCCTCGAGGCCAATCCCGGGACGGTCGAGCGGAGCCGCTTCGCAGGTTACCGCGATGCGGGCATCAACCGTGTCTCGCTCGGCGCCCAGAGCTTCTCGCCCCGCGCCCTCGAGCGCCTGGGCCGCATTCATCGCGTCGAGGACACGAAGCGTGCCGCATCAGAGCTGCACGCAGCGGGCCTCGGCAATTTCAACCTGGATCTGATGTATGCGCTGCCCGAGCAGGCTCTCGATGAGGCGATCGCCGACATTCGCGAAGCGCTCACACTCGAGCCCGCGCATATCTCGCACTACCAGCTCACGCTCGAACCCGGGACGGTGTTTCACTCCCGTCCGCCGCCGCTGCCCGACGACGACGCGGCGTTTGCGATCCAAGTCGAGTGTCAGCGCCTCCTCGCCGAGAGCGGCTTCGAGCAGTATGAGGTTTCGGCGTACGCGCGCAGCGGCGCGCATTGCCGGCACAATCTGAACTACTGGACGTTCGGCGACTACGTGGGCGTGGGAGCGGGCGCACACGGCAAAATCTCCCTCGGCGTGCCCGAACGCGTGCTGCGGACCGAAAAGCCGAAGCAGCCGCGGGACTATCTCGAGCGCCTCGCGGAGGCACGCAGCGGCGAAGCCGTCGGCGAGCGCCGCTGGGTCGCCTGCGCCGATTTGCCGTTTGAATTCATGCTGAACGCCTTGCGGCTCAACCAGGGGTTTGCCACCGCCGACTTCGAGACGCGGACCGGGCTCGGCATTGCAAGGGCGGAGCCCGCGCTGCGCGCGGCGTTGGGCCGCGGCCTCGTGCAGACCACGCCGCGCGGCTGGCGTCCGACGGAGCTCGGCAGCCGGTTCCTAAACGATTTGCAGGCGAGTTTCCTCGAATGAGCTTATGCACAAAGGGCGTTGCAGCCCAATTACAGCGGTACCTACGACACATTGCGTCTGCATTAGGTCAGATGCGTCTCGTAAGTCGCTGAAATAGATATATAAAATGACTTGTATATTTTTTGACCAAGTTAACATTTATGCGAAATTTCGCTGTGCGAATGACCCGCGCCGCAACCCGTCCACAGACTTATCCACAGATTTTGTGGACAAAGAGGGGATGCGCGCCGGGGCCGGGGCGCGGCTCGCTTCCGTGCTTGTTGAAGGAGCGACTTTGAGCTAAGGTACGCGGCCCTTTGTTCGGGCGAGGCGTGGCGGTGCGCTCCGGTTGAAATCGGATTTCACGGACCCATCGATTCTGTCTGAATTTGAAGATTGGAGAGTCCCATGAAAGCCGGCATTCATCCCGAGTATCAAGAAATCACGGTCACCTGCACCTGCGGAAATACATTCAAGACCCGCTCGACCATCGGTCACGATTTGCAGGTCGAGGTCTGCTCGAACTGCCACCCGTTCTACACCGGCAAGCAGAAAATCGTCGACACCGGCGGGCGCGTCGATAAGTTCCGCAAGAAGTACGCGACGGCG
>JBEKVP010000169.1:0-5690 GCA_049513935.1 Steroidobacteraceae bacterium | reverse complement strand
TCGGACGGCCCGCGATGGGGCGGAGCGCGATCGGGCGGCCCACGATCGGGCAGCCCACGCTCGGCCGGGCCGCGCTCGGCTGGGGATTGTTCCGTGGTTGTTTTCGGCACCGCCTGATCGACTCCTCAAAGGTTGACATAACCCCTGGGAGCGGCAACGCTCTTCGGCCGTTGAGGCAGCGCATCGCGCGTTCAACTCGCCACCTATCTATCGGCGCCCCGTCGCTAGGGGCCCCGCAGGAGTTGGCACCGTTCCTTTGAGTCGTCGAGTGGGTCTCGTCGAGCCCATCGGTGGTTGCCCCGGCTTCGAAGGGCCTTTCCCTCAGCCGGTCTAGATAAGCCCACGAATGGTATAAAGCGGCGGCCGGGCCGTCAAGCGCTTTCGGGATTGCGCCACGCCCTCCAATGTATTAACGTATTAGCGCATTAATACATTGGAGAACCATGAAAAGCAATCGGCCGGTCACGGTACGCCAGGAGCGCGAGCACGAGCGGGCGCTCTGGACGGCGGTTCTCGCGCTGCGCAGCGTCGAGGAGTGCCGCAGTTTCTTCCGCGACCTGTGCACTCCGACCGAGCTCCAGGCCATGGCCGACCGATGGGCGGTGGTCGAGCTGCTCGAGCGCGGGCTGCCCTATCGCGACATTCACAAGCAGACCGGCGTGAGCGTCACCACCATCGGCCGCGTGGCCCGCTATCTCACCTCGGGCAACGGCGGTTATCGCGCCGTCGCCGAGCGGCTCAAGCTCAAGGCCGGCACCCCCAAGACCGGTGCCGCATGAACACCCCCGAGACACCCGTACGGCTCAAGATCGCGGTCCAGAAGAGCGGCCGGCTCACCGACGCCTCGCTCGATCTGTTGTCGCTCTGCGGGCTCAAGTACACCCGCGGCAAGGATCAGCTCATGTGCTACGGGGAGAACATGCCGCTCGACGTGCTGTTCGTGCGCGACGACGACATCCCGGACCTCGTGCAGGAGGACGTGTGCGATCTCGGCCTGGTCGGGCTCAATGTGGTCGAGGAGAAGCGCCTGAGCTTCGCGGCGCGCGGCATCGCCCCGTTGTTCGAGACGGTGCGCACGCTCGATTTCGGCCGCTGCAAACTGTGCATCGCGGTGCCGGACGGATTCGAGTACCGCGGCGCGGCCTCGCTCGCCGGTAAGCGGATCGCGACCACTTATCCGCACATTCTCGGCCGCTTTCTCGCCGAGCGCGGCGTGCGGGCGGAGGTCGTGGTGCTGTCGGGCTCGGTCGAGATCGCACCGCGCCTCGGGCGGGCGGACCTCATCTGCGACCTGGTCTCCACCGGTTCGACGCTGGCCGCCAACCATCTGCGCCAGGCCGAGGTGGTGCTCGAAAGCCAGGCGGCATTGATCCGCACGCCGGTGCCGATCGCCGCGGAGAAGAGCGATTGGACCCGCCGCCTGTTCATGCGCATCGACGGCGTCGAGCAGGTCAAGGGCAGCAAGTACATCATGCTGCACGCCTCCCGCTCATCGCTGCCCGCCATCGCAAAGCTCTTGCCGGGAAGCGAGGCGCCCACGGTCATACCGCTCGAGGGACTGGGGGATCGGGTCGCGGTGCACGCGGTCTGCCGCGAGAACGTGTTCTGGGAGACGCTCGAGCAGCTGAAGGGCGCGGGCGCGAGCTCGGTGCTCGTCTTGCCGGTCGAGAAGATGCTCGCGTAAGGCGCGCGGAGCGATCGCATGCGCATCCTCGAATGGTCATCGATGTCGGACGCCGAGCAGGGAGCGGCGCTCGCGCGGCCGGCTCAGCGCGACGCCGCGCGCATCGCGCGCGAGGCCCGGGAGATCGTCGAGGCGGTGCGCGCGGGCGGCGACGCCGCGCTTAAGGATCTGACCCAGCGCTTCGACGGCGTGCGGTTGACCGAGCTCGCCGTGACCGAGCAAGAGTTCGCCGACGCCGAGCGCGCCCTCGATGCCGCCCAGCATCGCGCGCTCGACACCGCGATCGAGACGGTGCGAAAGTTCCACGCGGCGCAGTCGTCCCCGGCGATCCGCGTCGAGACCGCGCCGGGCGTGGTGTGCGAACGGATCAGTGTGCCGGTGCGCGCGGTCGGCCTGTACGTACCGGCGGGCTCCGCGCCCCTCCCCTCGACCGCGGTGATGCTCGCGGTACCGGCGGCGATCGCCGGCTGCGCTCTGCGGGTCATGTGCACCGCCCCGAACCGGCGCGGCGGCGCGGATCCCGCCGTCCTGGTCGCCGCGCGCAAAGCGGGTGTCGGGCAGGTGTTCAAGGCGGGCGGCGCGCAGGCCATCGCCGCCATGGCCTACGGCACGGCTTCCATACCGAAATGCGACAAGCTGTTCGGGCCCGGCAACGCATGGGTGACGGCGGCCAAACTGCTGGTGGCGGGCGATGCCGCCGGGGCGGCGGCCGATCTGCCGGCCGGCGTCAGCGAGGTGATGGTGATCGCCGATCGCGAGGCGCGCGCCGATTTCGTCGCCGCCGACCTGCTGGCGCAAGCGGAGCACGGGGCCGATGCGCAGGCGATCCTGGTCACGACCTCGGCGGCGCTCGCCCAGGAGGTCGCGCGCGAGGTCGCGCGGCAAATGCCCTCGCTCTCGCGCGCCGAAATCCTCCGCGCGTCGGTGCGCGAGATGCGTCTCATCGTGGTCGAATCGCTGGATACGGCATTCGCCGTCGCCAACGAATACGCGCCCGAGCACCTGCTCCTGGAAATCCGTGAGCCGAGAACCTGGCTGCCCCGCGTCCAGTCGGCGGGCGCGGTGTTTCTCGGCAGCTGGTCGCCCGAATCGATGGGCGACTATTGCAGCGGCCCGAATCACACGCTCCCGACCTACGGCTACGCCAAAGCCTACAGCGGACTCTCGCTCGAGGATTTTCAAAAGCGCATCACGGTGCAGGAGCTGTCGCCCGCGGGACTTCAGGGGTTGGGCGGGACCGCCCAGATCCTCGCGCGGCTCGAAGGATTGGACGCTCACGCCGCGGCGGTCGGCATCCGCTTAGGCGCGCTCGCCGGGGTGCCCGCATGAACCCGCTCCTGGCGCTCGCGCGGCCCGAGATCCGGGAGATCAAGCCCTACTCCCACGCCGCGTGGCTGCCCTCGATGACGCGCCTGCATGCCAACGAGGTGCCGTGGCGGCCGCCCGGGGATGCGACCGCCGCGGGACTCAACCGTTATCCCGAGCCCCAGCCGCGCGCGCTGGTCGAGCGCCTGGCCGCCCTGTACGAAGTACCGGCCGAGCGGCTGCTGGTCGGGCGCGGAAGCGACGAGGCGATCGATCTTTTGTCGCGGATTTATCTGCGCGCGGGCACGGACGCGATCTTGCAGTGCACGCCCACCTTCGGCATGTACAAGGTGGCGGCGCATATCCAGGGCGCGCAGGTGCTCGAGATCCCGCTCGAGCGCGCGCGCGGCTGGCGCCTCGATCCGGGCAAGCTGCTCGACGCGTGGGAGCCGCGCGTGAAGATCGTGTACCTGTGCTCGCCCAACAATCCGACCGGCAATGCGCTCGAGCTCGAGACGCTGGAAACGGTGTGCGCGGCGCTCGACGGCAAGGCCATCGTCGCAATCGACGAGGCCTACATCGAATGGTCGCGCCGCGAAAGCCTTACCGCCTGGCTCGGCCGCTTCTCGACGCTCGCGATCCTGCGCACGCTGTCGAAGGCGCATGCGCTCGCCGGCGCGCGCATCGGGGCGCTCATCGCCCTTCCGGAGCTGATCGAGCTGGCGGGGCGCATCATTCCGCCCTACTCGCTCGCGCAGCCGACCATCGAGGCCGCCCTCGCGGCACTCGAGCCCGGCGCAATCGCCTCGGCACGCCTCAAGATCGGCGCGCTCCTCGAGGAGCGCGAGCATCTCGCCGCCCGGCTTCGCGCCTTGCCTCTGGTCGAGCACGTGTGGCCGAGCGATGCCAATTTCCTCCTGATCGATTGCCGCGATGCCGACCGGCTCATGCGCGCGAGCCTGGCGGGCGGCACCATCGTGCGCGACCTGCGCGCCAATCCCGCACTGCCGAATTCGCTGCGAATCTCGGTGGGCACGCGCGCACAGAACGATGCGCTGCTCGAGAGCCTGGTGGCGGCATGAGCGGCGCGCATATTCTATTCGTCGATCGGGACGGTACGCTCAATGCGGAACCTGCCGACGAACAAGTCGACAGCCTGGATAAAATCCGCCTCATGCCCGGGGTGATTCCCGCGCTGCTCGAGCTCAAGCGCGCCGGCTTCACCTTGGTGATGGTCACCAACCAGGACGGGCTCGGCACGGCGAGCCTGCCGAGCGATGCGTTCGAGCGAGCCCACCGGTTCATCCTGGAGCTGTTCGCATCTCAGGGAATCGTCTTCGACCAGGTGTTTGTCTGCCCGCATTTCGAGCACGAGGATTGCACCTGCCGCAAGCCCCGGGTCGGAATGGTCCGCACCTACCTCGAGGCGCATCCGATGGATGCGGCGCGCAGCTTCATGGTGGGCGACCGGGACACCGATATGGAGTTCGCCGCGAATCTCGGCATCACCGGCCTCAAGATCCGCCTCGACGGGAACGAAGCGGAAACCTGGCCGGCCATCGCCGCGCGCATTCTCGGATCCGCGCGCCGCGCGCAGGTGCGGCGCCGGACCAAGGAGACCGAGGTCGCGGTCGATCTCGACCTCGCGCGCGAGGCGCCGGCGCGCATCGCGACCGGTCTGGGATTTTTCGATCACATGCTCGAGCAGATCGCGAAGCACGGCGGCTTCGCCCTCGAGCTCACCTGCAAGGGCGACTTGCACATCGATGAGCACCATACGATCGAGGATTGCGCACTGGCGCTCGGCTCGGCGCTGCGCGAGGCGCTGGGCGACAAGCACGGCATCGCACGCTACGGTTTCCTGCTCGCGATGGACGAGGCCGAGGCGCAGGTCGCGCTCGACCTCTCGGGGCGTCCGTACTTCGTCTGGGACGGCCGCTTCGACCGCGAGCGCGTCGGCGAGCTGCCCACCGAGCTCGTCCCGCACTTCTTCCGTTCGCTCGCGGAGACTCTGGGCGCCGCGCTGCACATCAAGGTGCGGGGCGAGAACAGCCATCACATGATCGAATCGTGTTTCAAGGGTGTCGGGCGCAGCCTGCGCCAGGCGATTCGGCGCGAGGGCACGGAGCTGCCGAGCACCAAGGGCGTCCTGTGAACGCGCGCGACGTCGTCGTGGTCGCGAGCGGCGGCGCCAACATCGCATCGCTCCGGTTCGCGCTCGAGCGTCTCGGCGCTCCGAGCGAGCTGTCCGCGGACCCCGCGCGCATCCGCGCCGCGAGCCACGTCATTCTGCCCGGCGTCGGCGCGGCCGCCGACGCCATGGCGAGGCTCGAGCGCTCCGGACTCGACCGGACGCTCCCGGCGCTCACCCAGCCGGTGCTCGGCATCTGTCTCGGGATGCAGCTCCTGCACGAGGCCTCCGAGGAAGGCGGTGCGCGCTGCCTCGGCATCATTCCCGGTGTGGCGCGGCGATTCGTCGAGGCGCCCGGCCGTCCCGTACCGCACATGGGCTGGAACACGCTCGAGGTGCGGCGGGACTGCGCCTTGCTCGAGGGCCTCAGCGATGCGGATTACGCTTATTTCGTGCACAGCTATGCGCTCGGCGTGAGCGATGCGACCGTCGCGAGCTCGAGTTACGGAGTCGCGTTCAGCGCGTGCGTGGCGTGGCGCAATTTTTACGGTGCGCAGTTTCATCCGGAGC
>JBEKVP010000168.1:0-5705 GCA_049513935.1 Steroidobacteraceae bacterium | reverse complement strand
CACATGCCCTTCGCCTGTCCTGCGAACTGCGAAACTGCTAGGGTTACGGCAATGATCCTCTTGACAGCAAGGTGACCTGCACATGAGCCCTGCCAACGACGTCCGCCAGGCGACCATGGACCCGACGGAGATCTATCGCGAAGAGACCTTCACCGACCGCAGGGTGGGGACCATTCGGCGCTTGACTCCGGTCGCCGCGGACGGATCGACCGACACGGTGCGCGCTGTGCTGTTCGTCGGGCAGGCGCAGGTGATGACCCCGATGGGCGCGGTACCCATCAGCTTCGAGCTCGAAGCGACGACCTTGGACGGGGCCATCGCGAAATTCGGCGAGGCCGCTGAGCTAGCGGTGCAGCAGACCGTGCGCGAGCTTCAGGAGCTGCGCCGGGAGCAGGCATCGGGCCTGGTGATCCCCGACGCGGGCGCGGGCTCGTTGCCGAGTCCGAGCGACCTTCTGGGCCGCGGCCGGCCCCGCCGCTAACCCAAGGACTCGAGCGTTTCCCAGCGTGCATACGCCGTTCGGAGCTCTTCGGCCAATTGCGTCAAGCGCTCCATGGAGGCGCGAGCCTCCGTGGGACTGCGCCGGAAAAACGCCGGATCGCTGAGCGCGGCCTCGAGCGTCTTTTGCTCTGTCTCTAGCTCCTGAATCGTCGCCGGCAACGCATCGAGCTCGCGCTGTTCCTTGTACGAGCGTTTGCGGCTCCTCGCGCCGCCTCGAGCAGGCGGCGGATCGGCGGCCTCGGCCGCGAGCGTGCTTCGCGGCTGTACCGGCGGGCGAGCCGCCCGCTCCCGCTCGCGGCGCTCCTCGCGCTGCCGGATCGAGTCGGTGTAACCGCCGACATATTCGCGAATGAGCCCCTCGCCCTCGAATACCAGCGTTCCAGTCACGACATTGTCGAGGAACGCGCGGTCGTGGCTCACCAGCAAGAGCGTTCCCGGGTAGTCGCAGACCATCTCTTCCACGAGATCCAACGTTTCCGCGTCGAGGTCGTTGGTGGGCTCATCCATCACCAACAGGTTGCTGGGCCTCGCGAACAGCTTCGCGAGCAGGAGCCGGTTGCGCTCGCCGCCCGACAGCATGCCGGCGGGCGCGTGCAGCCTCTCCGGAGCGAATAGAAAGTCGCGCAGATATCCGGCGACGTGACGCGCGCGGCCGCCGATCGTCACCGTCTCGCCGCTTCCCGCGGTCACGTTCTCCATGATGGAGGCGTTGAGGTCGAGCTGATCGCGCTGCTGATCGAAGTACGCGGGCTCGAGTGAGGTCCCGCGGTAAACCGATCCCGCCGTGGGCGCAAGCTCCCCCATGAGGAGCTTGATGAGCGTCGTCTTGCCGCAACCGTTGGGCCCGATGATGCCGATGCGGTCGCCGCGCATGATGCGGGTGGAAAACTCCCGGATCACGGGCGCCCCGCCGAAGTCGAGCGTCGCGTTGCGTGCTTCGAAGACCAGCTTTCCCGAAGGCGCCGCATCCTCGATCCGGAGTTCGACCTGCCCGATCCGCTCGCGCCGTTCGCGGCGCTCGATGCGCAGCTGCTCGAGCGCGCGGACCCGGCCTTCGTTGCGAGTCCGCCTCGCTTCCACGCCCTGGCGGATCCATACCTCCTCCTGCGCGAGTTTCTTGTCGAACAACGCCGCGTGCTTCGCCTCGACGTCGAGTGCGGCGCGCTTCTCGAGCACGTAATCGTCGTAGCGGCCGGACCAGACCGTGAGGCGCCCTCGATCCAGGTCGACGATGCGCGTCGCGAGACGCCGCACCAAGGCGCGGTCGTGGCTCACGAACAGCAAGGCCCCGCGGAACTCGAGCATCGTCTCCTCGAGCCAGCCGATCGCGTCGATGTCGAGATGGTTCGTGGGCTCATCCAGCAACAAGAGGTCCGGCGTCGAGACGAGCGCCCGGCCCAACATCGCGCGCCGTCGCCAGCCGCCCGACAGCGCGCGAAGCGGCGCGTCCCCATCGAGCTCGAGCCGCGAGATGATCTGATCCACTTGGAGGCGCGCCTGCCAGTCTCCATCCTGGGCCGCGCCCGCGAGCCCCTGGGCGACCACGGTGCGCACGGACTCATCGCTGTCTGCGGACACCTCTTGCTTGAGACTCGCGACCCGCGTGCCCGGCCGGATCCATATTTCGCCGCTGTCGGGTGCGATCTCGCGGGCGATGAGCTTGAGGAGCGATGACTTGCCTTCGCCGTTGCGGCCGAGGAGCGCGACGCGCTCGCCCTTCACGAGCTGCAGATCGGCGTTGTCCAGCAGCGGCTTGAGACCGTAGCGGAGCGATACTTTATCGAGGCGAAGGAGAGGCATGCGGCGGCTTATACTAAGCGCTCGGCGCGGCCTTGGCCTAGGACCGCGTAGGATTGCGCCGACTTGCTTTTTTCGCCCTCTTCACGCTCGATGTGAGTCATGAGTCCCTCGATCACGGCGATTGCGCTCATCTGCAACGTCCTCTTGGTGGCGATTGCCGCTTGCTTGATCTATCAATACCTGCACCGGCGGGCGCGGCAGACCGAGGAGCTGCGCGACCAGAAGCTGCGCTTGGAGCGCGAGGTCGACGAGCGCACGCGCGAGCTTCAGGAGCTGTCGACGCATCTGCAGAGCCTCGCGGAGCGCGAGAAGGCGAGCCTCGCCCGCGAACTGCACGACGAGTTGGGGGGCCTCTTGGTGGGTTCCCTCATGGACATCTCCTGGGCGGACCAGCACCTCGCCGAGAGCGAGGTGGACATGAAGCCCAGGCTGCGCCGCGTTCACCAAAATCTCGCCTCGAGCATCGATCTCAAGCGGCGCATCATCGAGGAGCTTCGTCCCACGCTGCTCGACAACGTGGGATTCATCGCCGCGCTGCGCTGGCAGCTGAAGGAGACCTGCGCGCGCGCCGGGCTCAAATGCAACGAGTATCTCCCGGGCGAGGAGCCGCGGCTCAATCCGGACGCGGCCATCGCCCTGTTCCGCATCGCGCAGGAGGCCTTCGCCAACCTCATCAAACACTCCGGCGCCAAAACGGTGGACGTCGCGCTCGATATCGATAACGATACGCTGGTGTTCCGCATCACAGACGACGGCAAAGGGATCTCGAGCGCCAATAAGTCGGGCGGGTTGCACCTCCTGGCTTCCATGCGTCACCGGGTCCGCGCGCTCGGCGGCACGTTCGATGTGTCGCCCTCGCCAACCGGTGGCGTTCTGGACGTGCGTATTCCGGTGGTGCGCGCGCTGCGGCCGATGGCCGAGACGGAGCCGTCGTAAGCCTCTAAGGAGCGATGAGAGCCCGCGATGTGGCGGATTCAGAAACGAGTCGGCGCCGCGGGCGCACTTGCCGCGGCGCTCCTCGCCGCTCCGGCCTGCGGCGCCAATCCGGACGCCCTGCGGCAAATCGTCGAGGAGCAATGCCTCGTGCATTGGACCCTGCGCCACGACCCGGCGCCCTGCGTGCGCGTCGAGCTCGCCGACCCGGCGCTTAAGGACTCGGGGTACGCGCTGCTCGCGGACCGCAAGGGCGGCGCGCATTTTTTGCTCATACCCACCCGCAGAATCAGCGGCATCGAGAGCGCGGATCTGGTCCTGCCCGGTGCGCTGAACTATCTCTCCTCGGCGTGGCGCGCGCGCGATCGGCTGGAGAGCGTGGTGGGACATGCCATCCCGCGCAACGCCGTCGGCCTGGCGGTGAATCCGGTGCATGCACGCAGCCAGAATCAGCTGCACATCCACATCGAGTGTCTGCGCCCGGAGGTGCGGCGGGCGCTGGCGCGCGCGGCGGGGGAGCCTGCCAAGGGCTGGCGGACCGTGCGCATCGGCGCCTACAATCTCGAGGCGCTCGATCTCGCGGGCGACAATCTCGACGGTCAAAATCCCTTCAAATTGCTGAATGAGCACATCCTCGAGGACCACGGCGTCGTGGGCGAGTACACCCTGGTCGTCGCCGGCACCCAGTCGGCGAGGGGACCCGGATTCATCCTGCTGACCAGCCCGGCGGTGGCGGGGGAGCTGCTGCTCGACTCGACGTGCGCCGCCGCCTCCGCGCCGTCATGACCTCCGATGAGATCCCGGGCGAGGAGCCTGCCTGGCTCGTCATCGGCCGGGAGCTGCGCGCCATCGCACAGATCGGCCTCACCTTCTGCCGCGACCCGTTCGACCGCCAACGCTTCGAGCGCATCCGGGAATTGGCCACCGCCTTGATCGCGGAGGGCTCCGGGCAATCCGGCGAGGCCTTGCTCGAGTACTTCCGAGGGCATACGGGCTACGCAACCCCCAAGGTCGACGTGCGCGCCGCGGCTTTCTCCGACGGGCGAGTGCTCTTGGTGCGCGAGATCAGCGACGGTTCGTGGACGCTTCCCGGGGGCTGGGCCGATGTGAACCAATCGCCCGCCGAGTGCGTCGTCCGCGAGGTCGCGGAAGAATCCGGATTCGAGGCCCGCGCCTTGAAGCTCGCGGCCGTCTACGATTACCGCAAGCGCAATCGGCCCCACCACCTCGACTCGATCTACAAATTGTTCTTCATCTGCGAGCTCACCGGCGGCAGCGCGCGCCCCAGCGTCGAGACCAGCGAGGCGGCCTTCTTTGCCCGCGACGCCCTGCCTGCCCTGTCGGTGGGCCGCACGACGGCGGCGCAGATCGAGCGGATGTTCCAGCACGCGGAGAATCCTCACCTGCCGACCGATTTCGACTGAAGGCTCAGGATCGCAGGCCGGCGGGTTTGCGAGTATTTGCTACGCCGCGGCCGCCGCGCGTGCGAGCTCCCGGCGCTTGCGCCGCGCGATCCACGCATACACGGGCGCGCAGGCGATGAGCAGCGCGGCCGCTGCTGCCGCCGAGCGCGGGTCCTCGATGAGCGCGGCAAGCAGCACCAACACGCAGCCGAGGCACACGATTCCCGTCGTGAAGGGAAATCCGAACGCACGGAAGGGGCGCGGCATGTCCGGCTCGCGCCGCCGCAGCACGAACACCGCGGCGTAGCTGGCGATGTAGACGAGGAGAAACAGCACGGTAGCGAGCGCGATGATCTGCTCGAACGTACCGGTCAGGATGAGCGCCACGGCGGCCGCACTGGACAGCGCAAGGGCGAGCCGCGGGGTCCCGCCCGCGCTCACCGCGGCGGCTTTCGCGGTGAAAAATCCGTCGCGGCCGATGGCAAACAACACCCGCGGGGTCATCAGTAAAACGGCATTGATGAGGGAGAGGACGGTGGTCAACGAGATCACGGTGACGAGCACTGCCCCGCCCCTCGGGAACACCACGCGCGCCGCATCCGCTGCGGGCAGCGCCGATGAGGCGAGCACCGGCAGCGGCAGGACGCGCAGGAACCCGATGTTGATCAGCACGTACAGGACGATCACCACGAGCGTGCCTCCGATCAGCGCGCGCGGCAGGGTGCGCGCCGGGTCCGTGTTCTCTTCTGCGAGGTAGATCGGCGAATACCAGCCGTCGTAGGTGAGCAGCACGGCGCGAAACGCGGTGACCAGGACGGAAGCCATGGCCATCGATAGGAGCGGGAGAGACGCGGCGCTCGACGGCAGCGGCGCGCTCGTCCCGGCGGCGGGCGGCGCCCAGAAACACCCGATCACCACGATCGACATCATGAGACCGATGGCGCAGCTGATGAAACGAGTCAGGCTGCTGCCCAGGGAGAGTCCCACCCAGTGCAGTGCGGTGAACGACATGATGATGAGCACGGCACCGAGCTTCGCGTAGGGTGCCATGGAGGGCCACAGCCCGAC
>JBEKVP010000167.1:0-5730 GCA_049513935.1 Steroidobacteraceae bacterium | reverse complement strand
TAGGAGCTTTAAGTATGGCAGACGTAACGGTCGCGCAATTCGCCGAGGTGCTGAAGGTACCGGTCGATCGGCTGCTGCAGCAGCTCGACCAGGCCGGCATCAAGGTCGACAGCGCGGAGGACATGATCAGCGAGGATGCGAAGCACGAGCTCCTGACGCATCTGCGCCGCAGCCACGGCCGCGACGACGCGCAGGCCGACCCGGCACCGCGCAAGATCACGCTGCGCCGCAAGTCGCAGTCCGAGCTCAAGCTCGCGAGCCCTCAGGGGCGTGCGCGTACCGTCAACGTCGAGGTGCGCAGCAAGCGCACCTATGTCAAGCGCGAGGTGCTCGAGGATCAAGCGCGGCATCAGCAAGAGGAGATGGATCGGCAGCGAGAAACCGAGGAGCAGGCGAAGGCCGCGCTCGAGCGGGCTGAGCGCGAGCGCCAGGAGAAGGAGCGGCTCGACCGCGAGCGCCTCGAGGAGGAGAACCGGCGCAAGAGCGATGAGGAGAACCGCAAGCGCACGGCCGAGGAGGAGGCGCGGCGCCAAGCGGAGCAGGCGGCGCGCGAGCAAGCAGAGCGCGAGCGCAAGACCGCGGCCGCAGCCGCGAAGCCCGGCAAGTCCGCCCGCGAGGCCGTGGAGGACAAGTCAACCCGCTACGGCCGCCAAGAGCTGCACATCGTGGGCGATGTCAGCTCCCGGCACAAGAAGAAGAAATCCCGGGACGGCCGGCGCCGCTCGATGGGTGGAGAGGCGGACGCCAAGCATGGCTTCGAGATGCCGACCGCACGCGTGGTGCACGAGGTTCCGATCGGCGAGGCCATGACGGTCGGCGAGCTCGCCCAGAAGATGGCGGTCAAGGCGACCGAAGTCATCAAGGTCATGATGAACATGGGCGTCATGGCGACGATCAATCAAACGATCGAGCAGGACACGGCCGTACTGGTGGTCGAGGAGATGGGCCACGTCGCCGTGCTGCGCAAGGAAAACGTCATCGAGGACGATCTGCAGGGATCGACGGACTCCACGCTCGAGGTGGTGCCGCGGCCGCCGGTGGTGACCGTGATGGGCCACGTCGACCACGGCAAGACCTCGCTCCTCGACTACATCCGGCGCACCAAGGTCGCCGCGGGCGAAGCCGGCGGCATCACCCAGCACATCGGCGCGTATCACGTGGAAACCTCGAAGGGCATGGTCACCTTCCTGGATACCCCGGGCCATGCCGCGTTTACCTCCATGCGCGCGCGCGGCGCGCAGGTCACCGACATCGTCATCCTGGTGGTCGGCGCCGACGACGGTGTCATGCCGCAGACCATCGAGGCCGTTCAGCACGCGCAGGCGGCCAAGGTGCCGATCGTGGTGGCGCTCAACAAGATGGACAAGCCCGAGGCGGATCCGGAGCGGGTCAAGCAGGAGCTCACCAAGTACGGCGTGATCCCGGAGGAGTGGGGCGGCGAGAACATCTTCGTACCGGTATCGGCGCGCACCGGCCAAGGGGTCGATCAGCTGCTCGATGCGATCCTGCTCCAGGCCGAGGTGCTGGAGTTGAAGGCACCGACCGGCGGCCTCGCGGCGGGCTACGTGATCGAATCGAGTCTCGAGAAGGGACGCGGCGCGGTGGCCACCGTGCTGGTGCTGCGCGGGACCTTGAAGCTCGGCGACCCGCTGCTCATCGGCCAGGAATTCGGCCGGGTGCGCGCGCTGTTCGATGAGGCGGGCAAGCCCGTCGAGTCGGCCGGACCGTCGATCCCGGTGGTGGTGCTGGGCCTCTCCGGAGCGCCCAATGCGGGCGACGAGCTCCTGGTGGTCGAGAGCGAGCGCAGGGCCCGCGAAGTGGCCACGCACCGGCAGGCCAAATCCCGCGACGTCAAGCTCGCGCAAAAGAGCGCGAACCTGCAGGACGTGTTCTCGACCATGGGCGAGAACAAGCCGAACGTGGTGCAGCTCCTGGTGAAAGCCGACGTTCAGGGGAGCGTGGAGGCGCTGCGCGATGCGCTCAAGGGCCTCTCCACCGACGAGGTGGCGGTCAACGTCGTCGCCTCGGGCGTCGGCGGACTCACCGAGTCCGACGTGACGCTCGCCGCGGCCTCGAAGGCGCGGATCATCGCTTTCAACGTGCGCGGCGACGCGGCGGCGCGGACCGCGATCAAGGAGCACGGCGTCGATGTGCGCTACTACAGCATCATCTACGAAGCCATCGACGACATTCGCGCCGTGCTCACCGGCATGCTGACGCCCGAGGTCAAGGAGCAGATCGTGGGCCTCGCCGAAGTGCGCAACGTGTTCCGCTCGAGCAAGTTCGGCACCGTGGCGGGCTGCATGGTGATCGACGGGTACGTACGCCGCAACTTCCCGATCCGCGTGCTGCGCGACAACGTGGTGATCTTCGAGGGCGCCCTGGAATCGCTCAAGCGCTTCAAGGACGACGTGAACGAAGTGCGCGCGGGGACCGAGTGCGGCATCGGCGTCAAGAATTACAACGACGTGCGCGAGGGCGATCAGATCGAGTGCTATTCACGGGTGGAAGTTGCTCGAACTCTTTAATTCAATCTCGGACGGGGTCGCCTCGACCCCGTTGGTCCTGCGCGAAGCGCATGAATAAGACCAATCCCCGCGCGCGGCGGCTGGCAGCGGAGATCCAGCGCGAGCTCACGGAGCTCCTGCGACGCGACGTCAAGGACGAGCGCATCGGCAACGTCACCATCACGGCGGTCGACGTGGCGGGGGACTTGCGCAGCGCGCACGTCTACTACCTGGTGTTCGGCAAGGAGGGGGCTGACCGCCAAGTGCAGGCCGGGCTCACGAGCGCCGCCGGGTTCCTGCGCAACGCCCTGTCGAAGTCCCTGATGATCCGCTACACGCCCACCTTGAGCTTCTCGCTCGATACCTCGATCGAGCATGGCGTGCGCCTGGCGCAGCTCATCGATCAGGCCAACAAGCCGCGCGACTCGGACCCGGGCGGCGGCAAGGCGGAATGATGCCGGCCGACGTGCACGGCATCTTATTGCTCGACAAGCCGCTGGGCTTGAGCTCGGCGGCCGCGGTGGCTCGCGCCAAATGGCTGTTCCAGGCGCGCAAGGCCGGCCATACCGGCTCGCTCGACCCGCTCGCCTCCGGGCTCCTGCCGATCTGCTTCGGCGAAGCCACCAAGTTCGGCGCGCAGATGCTCGACGCCGACAAGACCTACCGCGTGACCGTCCGCCTGGGGGAGCGCACGCCGAGCGCCGACCGCGAGTCGGACGTGGTCGAGCGGCGCGAGCTGCCGGCCTGGTCCGCGGCCCGCCTCGAGCAGGCGCTCGCCGAGTTTCCGCGCGAGTACCAGCAGGTTCCGCCCATGCATTCGGCCATCAAGCAAGACGGGCGGCCGCTCTATGCCTATGCGCGCGCGGGCGAATGGCGCGAACGGGCGCCGCGGCTCATCATGATCCGCGAGATGCGGCTCATCGATTGGCGGGCGCCCGACCTGTCGTTCGATGTGCGGTGCACGAAAGGCGCCTATATACGCGTGCTGGCCGAGGATTTGGCGGCGCGTCTCGAGACCATCGGCCACCTCACCGTCCTTAAGCGCCTGGCCGTCGCGCCCTTCGGCGCGGAGCGCCAGTGGAGTTTCGAATCCTTGGAAACGATGCCGCCGTCCGAGCGTACCCTTGTGCTGCTGCCCGTGGATGCCGCGCTCGTCGACTGGCGGCGGCTGGATCTTCCAGCGGATGGGGTGCAGGCATTGCGGCAGGGTCAGCCGCTGTCCATCCCGGTCGAACGCCCCGGCAACGTGCGCATCTACGCGGCGGGGGTCGGTTTCCTCGGTTTGGGGGCGGTTGGACCCTTGGGTAAGTTGGTGCCGCTGCGACTTATCTCGGCGCCGACGAATCGAGCTTGAGAGCAACAGCCGCGACGCGTACAATGCGCGCCTCTTAAAGGGTCTAAGTTATTGATTGAGGTTTGATTTCATGCCACTTACTCGCGAAGAAAAGGGCGGCGTCGTCGGTAAATTCCAGCGCAGCGCGCGCGACACCGGGTCTCCCGAAGTTCAAATTGCACTCCTGTCCGAACGCATCAACGGCTTGAGCCAGCATTTCACCACGCACAAAGCCGATCACGCCTCGCGCCGCGGCTTGCTCAAGATGGTCAATCAGCGCCGCAAGCTCCTCGATTATTTGAAGAGCCGCACGCCGGACAAATACACGCAGTTGGTCGAACGCTTGGGCCTGCGCCGTTAAAGCCGTCGCCTGAACATCAGGCGCGTCTCATCACTTCCGATACAAGGGGCCACCAGTTGAGCCATTCCAAGAAAAGTTTTCAGTATGGAGACCACACCGTAACGATCGAGACGGGCGAGCTCGCCCGTCAAGCAGACGGCGCGGTGCTCGTGAGCATGAGCGAGACGGTCGTGCTGGTCACCGCCGTGGGTATGAAAAAGCCGGCGCCGGGGCGCGACTTCTTCCCGCTCACCGTGAATTATCAAGAGAAGACTTATGCTGCGGGCCGCATTCCCGGCGGCTTCTTCAAGCGCGAGGGGCGTCCGACCGAAAAAGAGACGCTGACCTCGCGCCTCATCGACCGACCCATTCGGCCGCTGTTTCCGGAAGGCTTTACCAACGATGTGCAAGTCGTGGCCTCGGTCCTGTCGGTGAATTCGGAGGTCGATCCCGACGTCGCCTCGCTGATCGGCGCGTCCGCGGCGCTGGCGATTTCCGGTATGCCGTTCTTGGGTCCGATCGGCGCGGCGCGCGTCGGCTACAAGGACGGCAAGTACATCTTGAATCCTACCGCCACGCAGCTGAGCGAGTCGAAACTCGATCTGGTCGTCGCCGGCACATCCGAAGGGGTGCTCATGGTCGAGTCCGAGGCGAAGGGCCTCGATGAGCAGACCATGCTCGGCGCCGTGATGTTCGGCCACGAGCAGATGCAGGTCGCGATCAAGGCCATCAACGAATTGGCGGCCGAGGCCGGCAAGCCGAAGTGGTCATGGGTCGCACCGGAGGCGAATGTCGAATTGAAGAGCGCCGTGAGCGCACTCGCCGAGAAGGATCTGACCGCGGCGTATGCCATCACCGAGAAGCAGCAGCGGTACGCGAGGATCGGCGAGATCAAGAGCGCCGTGCTCCAGGCGCTCGCCTCGGGGGATGCTCCGAAGTTCACTCAGGATCAGGTCGGCGGGGAGTTCTTCAATCTCGAGTACCGCCTGGTGCGCGAGCGGATCCTGCAGGGACATCCGAGAATCGACGGCCGCGACACCAAGACCGTACGTCCGATCCACATCCGCACGGGCGTGCTCGCCCGCACCCACGGCTCGGCGCTCTTCACGCGCGGCGAGACGCAGGCGCTGGTGGTCACCACGCTTGGCACCGGGCGCGATGCGCAGATCATCGACGGCCTTACCGGCGAGCGCAAAGAGCCGTTCATGCTCCACTACAACTTCCCGCCGTTCAGCGTCGGCGAGACCGGCATGATGGGCTCGCCGAAGCGGCGCGAGATCGGCCACGGCAACCTCGCCAAGCGCGGCGTGAGAGCGGTCATGCCGGATCTCGACAAGTTCCCGTACGTGATCCGCGTGGTCTCGGAGATCCTCGAGTCGAACGGCTCGAGCTCGATGGCGTCGGTCTGCGGCACGAGCCTTGCACTCATGGATGCCGGCGTGCCGATCAGCGCGCCGGTGGCCGGCGTCGCGATGGGCCTGGTCAAGGAAGGCGCGCGCTTTCAGGTGCTCACCGACATCCTCGGCGACGAAGACCATTTGGGCGACATG
>JBEKVP010000166.1:0-5742 GCA_049513935.1 Steroidobacteraceae bacterium | reverse complement strand
TTCGGGGCGTCGAGCTCGGCGCGCCCACGGCGAGCCTGCTCGGGGACATCATCGGCCAGGCGATCGCCGCGCTGCCGATCGCCCGGCGCATGCGCTGGGGAGCGCGTACCGCGGAGTTCGTGCGGCCGGTGCATGGTGTCGTGCTGCTATTCGGCGAGGAGGTCGTGCCGCTCGAGGTTCTGGGACTGCCCACCGGCCGCACCACGCGCGGTCATCGCTTTCACGCGCCCCGGCCGATCGAGCTCAAGTCCGCGAAATCCTACGAGCGGCGGCTGCTCGGCGCCAAGGTCGTCGCGGATTTCGCGGCGCGGCGCACGCGAGTGCGGACCCAAGTCGAAGAGGCCGCGGCCGCCGCGGGCGGCGTCGCCTTGATCGGGAGCGAGCTGCTCGATGAGGTGACCGCGCTGGTCGAATGGCCGGTACCGATCGTGGGCCGCTTCGAGCCGCGCTTCCTCGAGCTGCCGCGCGAGGTGGTGATCGCCACCATCCAGGATCACCAGCGCTACTTCCCCATTGAGGGCGCGGACGGCAAGCTCACCGGCGGCTTCGTCACGGTCGCGAATATCGAGAGCCGCGATCCGGCCAAGGTGAGGGAAGGCAACGAGCGGGTGGTGCGCCCGCGCCTGCGCGATGCGGCGTTTTTCTGGGAACAGGATCGCAGCGTGCCGCTCGAGGTGCGCGCCCAGGAGCTCTCCGGCGTGACCTTCCAGGCCAAGCTCGGGAGCTATGCGCAAAAATCGGCGCGCCTCAAAGCGCTGGCGGAGCGGATCGGCGAGCGGATCGGCGCCGGGCCCGACGTCGGGCGGGCCGCCGCACTCGCCAAGGCGGACTTGATGACGGCGATGGTGGGCGAGTTCCCGGAGCTTCAGGGCGTAATGGGCCGCTACTACGCCGAGGCGCAGGGGTATCCCGAGGAGGTGGCGCGCGCCATCGAGGAACATTACCGGCCGCGCTTTGCGGGCGATCGGCTGCCCGCGACCAAGATCGGGCAGGCGCTCGCGCTCGCCGACAGGATCGATACAATCGTCGGCATCTTTGCAATCGAGCAACGCCCGACCGGCGCCAAGGACCCGTTCGGCCTGCGCCGCGCCGCGCTCGGCGTGTTGCGCATTCTGCTCGAGTGCCGATTGGATCTCGACCTCGCGGCGCTGATCAGCGCATCCGCCGCTCTGCAGCCGGTGCAGCGCCCCGTGGTCGCGCAGGAGGTCGACGAATTCATCGCCGAGCGGCTGCGCGGCTTGTTTCTCGAGCGCGCCGACGGCACGACGCCGGAAATGGTCGACGCGGTGCTCGCGAGTCGGCCGCGGTCGCCGCTCGATGCGGACGCGCGTCTGCAAGCGCTCAAGGAATTCCTCAAGCTGCCCGAGGCCGGCGTCCTCACCGCGATCAACAAGCGCATCGGCAACATCTTGCGCAAGGCGCCTGGCGAGGTCCCGGCCGTACAAGCCTCGGCGTTCATCGACGGCGCCGAGCGGGCGCTGCACGGGGCACTTACCGAGCTCGAGCGCTCGGTCGGTGAAGCCGCGGCCGCGCGCCGCTACGGCGAAAGCCTGCGCGGCTTGATCGCACTCCGGGCGCCGGTCGACGATTTCTTCGAGCACACCATGGTGATGGCCGAGGATCCGCTGCTGCGCGCGAATCGGCTGGCACTGCTGCGCGACGTGCACCGGCTCCTCGGCGTCGTCGCCGATCTGTCGCGCCTCCCGGGTTAGTCGGATCGGGTATGCAGCTGGTCAAGTCGTTGCTGTTCACCACGTACTTCATGTTGTCGGCGTGCTGCTGGGGGTTCGCGATGGCCCTGTGCTTTTTCCTGCCGTATCGCGCGCAGTTCGCGATGGCGCGGGGCTGGGCGAGCGGGGTCCTCTGGGTGCTCGAGAGGCTTTGCGGCCTCACGTACGTGGTTGAGGGACGCGAGCGAATTCCGCCGGGCAGTCACATCATCATGAGCAGGCACACCTCCGCCTGGGAGACGGTCGCACTCTTTACGATCTTCCCGCCCCAGGTGTGGGTGTTGAAGCGCGAGCTCCTGTGGATCCCGTTCATCGGCTGGGGACTCAAGCTCCTCAAGCCCATCGCCATCAACCGCGGCGCCGGGCACCGGGCGGTGACTCAGGTCGTCGAGCAGGGCAAGGAGCGGCTCGCCGCCGGGCTCTGGGTGATCATTTTCCCCGAGGGCACCCGCGTCACCGCGGGCGAGACCCGCAAATACGGCGTGAGCGGCGCACTGCTCGCGGCCGCGACCGGCAAGCTGGTGGTGCCCGTCTCGCACAACGCGGGAACGTTTTGGCCGCGGCGCGGCATCTTGAAGAAGCCGGGCACGATCCGCGTGGTCATCGGTGAACCGCTGCGCTCGGACGGCAGGGACCCCCGCGACTTCAACGAGGAGATCCGCAGGGCGATCGAATCCGGCCTGGCGCGCATCGAGAACGCGGCGGCCTGAAGCGGGCGCAAGCCGGTGCGCCCCCGGCCCGCTCCATCCGGGTCATAATCCCTGGGGCTCAAGGAATTCCCCTAGCTGCCGCTAAGGGGGACTCGTTGGTGCATATGACAGGGATCCGCCTTGCTCGAGCTCCTCAAGAACAAACTGCGGCTCGCCGCCAATTTTCCGAGCCCGCCGGCGATCGCGCTGCAGATCGTGGCGCTCGCCGGCGACCCCGAGATCGATGTGGCCAAGGTCGCGACGACGCTCAGCAAAGACCCCGGGCTCACGGCGAAGGTGCTGCGGGTTGCGAACTCCCCGCTCTATTCCAAGCGGCGCAGGAGCGAGAATCTGCGCCAGGCGCTGGTCGCGCTCGGCCTCAACGCCGCAACCACGCTCGCCCTCAGCTTCTCCCTGGTCTCGACCTACAAGACCGGCGTCGGCGCGGGCATCAGTCACACTCGTTACTGGCGCCGCGCGATCCTCGGCGCGTCGGCTGCGCGCACGTTCGCCGTGCTCAAGGGGGTAAGGGCCCCGGAGGACATCTTTCTCGCCTCGCTCCTGCAGGACATCGCGGTGCTTGCCATCGACCGCGTGCAGCCCGATTTCTACCGATTGCCGCCCGATGCGCCCCACCGGGACCTGATCGAGCACGAGGTCGCCGCGCTCGGCGCCGACCACGCCGCGCTCGGCGCCTGGCTGCTGCGCCAATGGAAACTGCCCGAGTCGCTGTGCGCGGCCGTCGAAGCGAGCCACGATCCACAAAACATCGCGATTGGCACTTCGGTGGGAATGGCGGCGCGCTGCGTCGCCCTCGGGAGCGAATGTGTCGAGCTTCTGCTGGCCCCGGCGCCCGCCGATCCCGCGCCGCTCGCACAACAGGCCGAGACCTGGCTCGGCATCGGCGGCGAGGAGTTGACGACGTCGATCGGCACGATCGTTGCGGAGATTCCCGAGATCGAGCGGCTGTTCGACACGGCGATTCTCGAGGCCGACGCGGCCGCATCCATCATCGAGCAGGCGCGCGAGCTTTTGACCATTCGCAATCTGCAGGCGATCGATCAGGTGGCATCGCTGGTTCAAACCGCGGCGCAGCTCGAGCAGCGCACCAGCGCTCTCGAGGACAAGCAGCGGCGCGACTGCCTCACCGGGGTCTTCAACCGCGGCTACCTCGATGAGCTGCTGCGCCGGGAGTTCGAGAGCGCGACGAAGGGAGGCTGGCCGCTCAGCATCGTGTTCGCCGATCTCGACCGCTTCAAGCGCGTCAACGACACCTACGGTCACCCGACCGGGGATTCGGTCCTGGTCGAGACCGCGCGCATGTTTATCGATGCCGTGCGCGGCAGCGACTACGTCGCCCGCTATGGCGGCGAGGAATTCGTGATCGTGCTGCCGGGGCTCGCCTCGGAGAGCGCGCAGACCGTGTGCGAGCGCATCCTCGCCCGGCTGCGCAACGCGCGCCACCACGTCGCAGGCGGCTCGATTCGCGTGACGGCCTCGCTCGGCCTCGCGACCCACGACGCGGCTGCACCGTTCCACCGCGTCTCGGACATGATCGAAGCGGCCGACCGATGCGTGTATGCGGCGAAGAAGGCGGGACGCGATCGCCTGGTGTGCCACGATCCGACGGCCCCCGTCAGCGCGTTCGGTTGAGGCCGCGAGGCCGAAACTCGGCGCAGACTGGCTGATTCGATCGCTCGGACGAGCCGATCGTCGATAATCAGAGGACTGCCCGCGCTCTAGATGTCCAGGTTCGAGACATGCAGCGCGTTCTTCTCGATGAATTCGCGGCGCGGCTCGACCGCATCGCCCATCAACGTGGTGAAGATATCGTCCGCGGCCACCGCGTCCTCGATGCGCACTTGCATCAGGCGGCGAGTCTCGGGATTGATGGTCGTGTCCCAGAGCTGCTCGGGGTTCATCTCACCCAGTCCCTTGTAGCGCTGGATGGTCTGTCCCTTCTTCGCCTGGTCGAACAGCCAAGTCATCGCCGCCTTGAAGCTCGCGATCTCATGGCGCTCCTCACCGCGCTGGATGTAGGCGCCGGGCCCGATGAGATCCGAGAGCATCTGCGCGAGCTCGGCGATCCTCAGGTATTCGGCCGAATCCAAGAACTCGCGCGGAATATGCCGCACCGAGGTGAGCCCGTGCTCGAACCGCTGCAGATCGATGCGATGACCTCCTGCGGCGAGCGGCTGCACACTGAGCCGATAGCGGCGCGAGACATCGTCGAGCGCATTCAACTTGATCTCGAGATCACGGCACCAGTCCTTGAGCTCGTCGATGCGATCGAACTTGTCGGTGGTAAGCACCGGCACGTACAGGAGCTGCTCCAGGAAGCGCTCGTCATAACGGCGCGCCCAGCGCCTGACGATGCTCTGCACTTCCTGATATCTTTGAGCCAGGGACTCGAGCCCGAGCCCTGACAGCGGCGGCGCCTCGGCATTGACGTGCAGGGCCGCTCCGTCGATCGCGGTCCCGAGCAGCAGCGCGTTCAATTCGAGATCGTCCTTGACGTAGTGCTCCTGCTTGCCCTTCTTGACCTTGTAGAGCGGCGGTTGGGCGATGTAGATGTGGCCGCGCTCGATCAAGATCGGCATCTGACGATAGAAGAAAGTCAGCAACAGAGTGCGTATGTGGCTTCCGTCAACATCAGCATCTGTCATAATTATCACGCGGTGGTATCGAAGTTTCTCGATGTCGAAGTCGTCCTTGCCGATTCCGCAGCCGAGCGCGGTGATCAACGTGCCGACTTCGGCGGACGCCAGCATTTTGTCGAAGCGGGCTTTCTCAACGTTGAGGATTTTTCCCTTGAGCGGAAGTATCGCCTGAGTGCGTCGATCGCGGCCCTGTTTTGCCGAGCCGCCTGCGGAATCGCCTTCCACCAAAAACATTTCTGAGAGCGCCGGATCTTTTTCCTGGCAATCAGCCAGTTTGCCCGGCAGGCCTGCGATATCGAGTGCGCCTTTGCGCCGGGTCATCTCGCGCGCCTTGCGCGCCGCCTCGCGCGCATAAGCGGCCTCGAGAATCTTGTTGACGATGGCGCGCGCCTCTTGGGGATGCTCGAGCAGAAAATCTTCCAGGCGCTGCGCGACGACCGACTCGACCACGCCCTTGACCTCGGACGACACCAACTTGTCCTTGGTCTGGGAGGAGAACTTCGGATCCGGAAGCTTGACCGAGAGGATCGCCGTGAGTCCTTCGCGCGCATCGTCGCCGGTGGTTGCGATCTTCTCCTTCTTCGAGGCGAGCTCCTTCTCGATGTACTTGTTGAGCGTGCGCGTGAGCGCCGCGCGGTAGCCGGCGAGGTGCGTGCCGCCGTC
>JBEKVP010000165.1:0-5743 GCA_049513935.1 Steroidobacteraceae bacterium | reverse complement strand
AACCGTGCGGCGCGCCGCCGCTTGCCATTGCCCCTCGACTGCAAGGTTTTCGATCTGGTCCTTGATCCAGGCGAGGCCGATGCGCTCGCCCACATCGAAATACGCCCTGGCCGCATAGCCTATCTTGACGCGCGCCGCCGTTGCCGCCTCGACTATGTCGAGCGCGCAATGCATCGTGTCCACGGCCGCAATCCGCGTCGCGAGCTGTTCGGGTACCTTAAGCTCGATCAGCTGCGAGCGCTGCGCGCCGAGCCGCGCGCGCGCCGTAGCGGAGAGCACGCCGTCAAGCTCGCGCCAGAGCTCGCTCACGGGACCCGCATAGCGCTGCACCGCGCGCTCGATGGCGAGATTCCCGCGCAGATTCTCGATCATCCAGTAGCTCGCATGGCGCAGCAGCCGCGTGGTTTGGAACATGGCGGTGTACTGCACGGCGGCCGGGATGCGGTTATCGAGCCCTTCGATCTGTGCCCAGATATCGCGCGCCGCGAATACCTCGCGCGCGATGGTATAGGCACGGGCGATGGCGGCCGGGTCTGCGCCCGTGTCGTCCTGGGCGCGCACGGGAAACACGGGCCCGGCGCGATTGATGAGGCTGTTGGTGATGGCCGTGGCGATGATCTCCCGGCGCAATCGGTGGCGCTTCAGGCGCAGGGCGAAGCGCTGGCGCAGCGGCGCCGGGAAGTAGCGGATCAATTCACCGGAGAGGTAGGGATCTTCCGGCACATTGGAATTGATGAGCGCCTTGTAGAGCCAGATCTTGCCGTAGGCGAGCACTATCGCGAGCTCCGGACGCGTGAGGCCTTCGCCCGCCTTACGGCGCTCGGCTATCTCTTCCTCCGACGGCAGGAACTCCAATGCGCGATTGAGATCGCCCGAGCGCTCGAGCGCTCGGATCACCGAGGCGCTCTCGGCGAGCCGAGACCTCGACTGGAACTCGCCCGTACTGATCGCCTGGCCCTGCAGGTAGTTGTTGCGCAGCACGAGCGCCGCCACTTCGTCCGTCATCTGCTGAAGCAAACGGTCGCGTGCCGCACGCGTGATTTCCTTCGCGCGCATCGCGCCGTTCAAGACGATCTTGATGTTGACCTCGACGTCGGAGCAGTTGACGCCGGCCGAATTGTCGATGAAGTCGGTATTCAGGCGCCCGCCGCGGCGCGCGAACTCGATGCGGCCGAGCTGTGAGAGACCGAGGTTTCCGCCCTCGCCCACCACCTTGCAATGGAGCTCCGTGGCATCGATGCGCACCGCGTCGTTGCTGCGGTCGCCGACGTCGCTGTGCGACTCGGTGCTCGCTTTCACGTAGGTGCCGATCCCGCCATTCCACAGGAGGTCGACGTGCGCCTTCAGGATTCCCTTGATCACCTCGTTGGGCGTCACTTGCGCCGGCAGTTCGAGCAACGTCTGGGCTTCGCGGGACAGCGTCAGGCTCTTGGCGCTGCGCGAGTGCACTCCGCCCCCCTTGGAGATCGCCGACTTCGAGTAGTCCTCCCAGGACGAGCGCGGCAGTCGGAACAGCCGCTGGCGCTCCTTGAACGAGCGCGCCGGGTCGGGGTCGGGGTCCAGGAAAATGTGCTGATGGTTGAACGCCGCGAGCAGCCGGATGTGCGGCGACTGCAGCATGCCGTTGCCGAATACGTCGCCCGCCATGTCGCCGATGCCGGCGACCGTGAAATCCTGGCTCTGGATGTTCACGCCGATCTCGCGGAAATGGCGCTTGACGCACTCCCAGGCGCCGCGCGCGGTGATCGCCATCTTCTTGTGGTCATACCCGGCGGAGCCGCCGGAAGCGAATGCATCGCCGAGCCAGAAGCCGTACTCCGCGGAGATCGCATTGGCGATATCGGAGAAAGTCGCAGTGCCCTTGTCCGCCGCCACCACGAGATACGCATCGTCGCCGTCATGCCGCACCACGCGCTTGGGCGGCACGATCTTGTCCTCGATGATGTTGTCGGTGAGATCGAGCATGCCGCGGATGAGGGTCTGGTAGCAGCCGATCACCTCGGCGAGCTGGGCGTCGCGGTCGCCCGTCAATGCGCGCCGCACGACGAACCCACCCTTGGCGCCGACGGGAACGATCACGGTGTTCTTCACCTGCTGGGCCTTCATCAGACCGAGCACCTCGGTGCGGAAGTCCTCGCGCCGGTCCGACCAGCGGATGCCGCCGCGCGCGACGAAGCCCATGCGCAGGTGTACGCCTTCCATGCGAGTCGAGAACACGAACACCTCGAACATGGGTTTCGGCAGCGGCAGCTCGCGCATTTTCTGGCTCTCGATCTTGAAGGACAAGTAGTCCTTGAACTGAGCGGAGTCCGAGAGCTGATAGGCATTGGTGCGCACGGTGACCGACAGCGCATTCCACAGGGCGCGCAGGATCCGATCCTCGTCCGAGCGCGTGACCTCCTCGAGCATGCCGCTCATCTTCAGATCGAGCCGCTTGAGGGCGCTGCGCCGCGCGGAGTCGGAGACGTCCGGGTCGAAGCGCGAGATGAACAGGTCCGTGAGGCCGCGCGCGATCGCGGGATTCTTGACCAGCACCTGGGCGATGTAGCCCTGGCTGAACGGAAGGCCGGTTTGCAGCAGGTAGCGGCAATAGGCCCGCAGCACCACCACGAGGCGCCAGGGCACGCCGGCGGTGAGCGTCAATTGATTGAAGGTATCGCTGTCCATGCGGCCGGTCCACGCGGCCGTGAACGCGCTCTTGATCTCCGCGGAGAGCTCGTCGAACTTCGCGACCGCCGTGCCCTGGATGAGAAGCTCGAGGTCCTGGATCCAAGCGCGGCGCCCGCCGGCGAACTCGAGGCCGTACGGCCGCTCGGCGATCACCTTGAGTCCCATGTTCTCGAGCATGGGCAGGAGATCCGAGATCGGGATCGCGTCCTTGAGGTTGCGGAAAATCTTGAGAAAGAACTTGTCCTTGCGCCGCGGCTCCGGCCGATAGATGTCGAGGTGCAGGCGCTCGGGCTCCTTCTCCGCGGCTTCCAGGAAGGTCACGTCGAGCGCCGCGGCCTCGCCGGTAAAGTCCTCGGTATAGGCGGCGGGAAACGCCTGGGCGTAAGTCGCGAAGAGGTGCAGCGCGTAGGCCTCGTCGAAGCGCGCGAGCAGCGCCGTCTTGAAGTCGTCCGACCAGGAGCGGACGGCGAGCGCCACCTTGCGCTCGAGTGCGACGCTCTCGATCCGCTCATCCTCGCTCGGCTGGGTGCGCGCGACGATGTGGATGCGGGCGAGGTTCGACTCGGCGATCTGCACCTGAGACTCCATGCCGATCGCCGACGTCGCTTCGCCGATGACGCGCTCGATGCGCTGGCGCACCTGGGTGTTGTACTTCTCGCGCGGCACGAAAATCAGACACGAATAGAATCTGCGAAACTGGTCGTGGCGCAACAGCAGCCTTACGCGCGGCCGCTCCTGCAGTCCGAAGATGCCGGTTACCAGGCGGATCAGATCGGGCACGCTCGCCTGGAACAGCTCGTCCCGCGGGAAAGATTCCAGGATGTGCTGCAGCGCCTTGCCGTCGTGGCTGTCGGGGGCGAGCGCGAAGTGCTGCACCACCTGGGTCACCTTGTGGCGCACCAGCGGAATCTCGCGGGGCGTCGAGTTGTAGGCCGACGAGGTCCACAGTCCCAGAAAGCGCCGCTCCCCGATCAGCCGGCCCTCGGGGTCGAAGTTCTTCACGCCGACGTAGTCGAGATAGCCGGCGCGATGTACCGAGGACTGCAGATTCGCCTTGGTGACGAGCACCAGGTCGCGCGAGCGGCTCTGGCGGCGGATATCGCTCGCCAGGGTGCGGCTGCTGCTCGGCGGGCGTTTGTGGCCGGCGCGCAGCAGCCCGAGGCCGGTCTCCTCCACCGCGTCGAGCGCGTCCTGCCCCCCGCGGCTGCGCAGGCGGTACTCCTTGAAGCCGAGGAAGGTGAAGTGCCGGTCCTCCATCCAGGAGAGCAGGGCCTGCGCTTCGCTCACATCGCGCGCGTCGAAGCGCGAACTCAGGGAATTGAGGTCGTCGGAGGTCTGCCGTGCGGCCGCGCGCATCTTGGCCCAGTCAGCGAACGCGACGCGCACATCGCGCATGCTGCGCTCGATGTCCGCGCACAACGACAAGAGAACCGCGGGATCCACGACGCGATCGATCTCGACGTGCTGAAACGACTCGAGACGCTGGCGCCTTTCGGCGGCCGCGGCGCGCTGCTCGATGCTGCGCAGGACGCCCGCGCCGTCGCGCGCCACCGCGAAGATCGGGTGCGCGAGGAAATGCATGGTGAGCGAGCGGTGCGCGAGCGCAAGCCCGATCGAGTCGACGAGAAACGGCATATCGTCGTTCACCATCTCGATGACGGTGTGCGGCGAGGAGTAGCCGTATTCGCGCACCGTCGGGTTGAACACGCGAACCAGGGCGCGCGCGCGGCGCCGGTGCGCGAACTTCAAGTGCGACAGCGCCGCTCCCGCGAGCGCCGCCGGATCGCGAGCCGCCATGTCCTCGACGTCGACGTTGGCGTAATACGCTTCCAGGAATCGCTTGTGATCGGCGCCGCGCTGGGATCTCGGCAGCCGCGCGGCGGCCGCGACCACGGCGGCCACGATCTTTCGGTATTGCTCGGTGTTGGTCTGGTGCATGGTCGCGTCCTGGAGCTTCAGTCCGGGTATTCGAGATCGGCGATGACGGCCGCGAGAAACCGGCACGCCTCGCCACCGGTGATGCAGCGGTGATCGAAACTCAAGGATAGCGGCATGCGGCGATGAATCACGACGGCGCCGCCGGCCGCAACCGCGTCATCGCGCACCTTGCCCGCGCCCAAGATGGCGACCGCCGGCGGCACCACCAACGGCACGCCGTAGCGCCCGGCGAGGGTGCCGAAATTCGACAACATGAGGGTAAAGCCGCGGAAGTCCTCCGGGGCGAGCGTGCGCTCATGAGCGGCCGCCTTGCGCTCGGCGACGGCCGCGCGCAGCCCCCCGGCGGACATGTCCTGAATGTTGCGCACCACCGGAACGAGCAGTCCCTGGGGCGTATCGACGGCGATCGCGAGGTCGATGTGCCCGAGCAAGATGCGCGAGTCGGATGCCGGGTCGTACCAAGCGTTCAGCGCGGGCTCGGCGCGCCAGGCGCTGATGAGCGCGCGCATCAGGCGCAGCATGTAATCGCCGCGCGCGCGCCAGGCGTGGATGTCGGCGTCGTCGCATACGTTCGACAGCGGCACCTCCGCGTGCGAGAGCGTCATGGAGCGCGCCATGGCGCGGCGCGGCCCGCGCAGCGGCTCCAAGGTTGCGCCGGCAGGAATGCCGAGCGCCGGTCTTTCGCCGTCGAGCCCGTTCCTGGCCTGCGCGCCGATCTCGGCGGCCGCCAGCACATCGTCGAGCGTGATCAGGCCGCCGGCACCGGTGCCCTCGACCGCGCCGAGATCGAGCTTGAGGTGCCGCGCCAGGGCGCGCGCCGCCGGTATCGCGCGGCTGCGGGTCTCGCCGTTGCCGCGCGTCGCCGCGTCGATCTCCAGAGCGGGCTCGACCAGGTCCTCGACCGCCGCCGCCGGCATGCTGCCGACCACGGTGCCGGCATCGAAATCGATGAGCGGCGCCCCGGTCGCGATGATATCGCCGACCGCGCCGTGCAGCGCCGTCACCGTGCCGGTGCAAGGCACCGGCACCTCGACCACGGATTTCTCCGTCTCGACCGAGACCATCGGTTGATCGACCAGCACCTGATCGCCGGGTTGCACATGCCATACGAGGATCTCGGCCTCGGCCAGTCCCT
>JBEKVP010000164.1:0-5862 GCA_049513935.1 Steroidobacteraceae bacterium | reverse complement strand
TCCTGTCGCTGTACCAGGACGGTGCCGGGCTGGTCTGGATCGGCACGCGCGCCGGCGGCGTCAGTCGTTGGAATCCGCGCAGTTGGGAACTCGGCGGGCGCCGTCCCGATTGGCTCGACGGAAAATACGTTACCTCCTTCGCCGACGCGCCGAATCGTAAGGTCTGGATCGCATCGTATGGCGGCGGCTTGGTGCAATTCGACGAGACTAACGGCGAGGCCACCGACATCGACGCCATCGTGGGAAAACACGATGCCCTCGGCGATCAACGCGTGATGGCGCTCAGGCTGGATCGTCACGACACGCTGTGGATCGGCACGATGGGGAGCGGTCTCAAGAAACTTTCGCCGAACGGGCGGCTCGAATCGATTCCGGTCAAGGCCGGCGATCCGCGCGCCGTAAGTGCGGTCGGCGTGCAGACGATTTTCGAGGCACGCGACGGCGCGATCTGGCTGGGGATGCACGATGGCGGCGCGAACGTGCTCGACCCCTCGACCGGCACGATCCGCCAGCTGCCCTACGGCACGAAGGCCCCCGGCGCGATCAGCGCGGCGAGCGTCACGGCAATTGCCGAGGATGCGCAAGGCAACGTCTGGATCGGCACGGACGACGGCGGTCTCGATCTCGCGCGGCCGGACGGCACCGTCGTCAAGGTATTCCGGCATGATCCCGCGGATCCCACGAGCCTGCCCTCGAACACCGTGTATGCGCTCGAGGTCGACGGGAAAAGCCGAGTCTGGGTCGCGACCGACGGCGGCGGCCTCGCGCTGGTCGCCGGGACGCCCGCCCTGCCGGAAACCATCCACTTCAAGGTGGTATCGCGCGAGGATGGGCTCTCGAGCGACACGCTGTACGGGGTACTCCGCGACTCTCAGGGGCGCATCTGGCTCAGCGGCAACGCCGGATTGATGCGCTTCGATCCCGACTCGAGCACGGTCAAGACCTATCACCGCGAGCATGGCCTGCAGGGAGAGGAGTTCGATTCCGGCGCATACCATCGCTTGCGCGACGGCCGATTGTGCTTCGGCGGTGCGGGCGGATTCAACATCTTCGACCCGTCCCGACTTACGGACAATGCCCACGCGCCCCGCGTGGCCTTGACGCATCTCGAGGTCCTCGGTGTTCCAGTGCCGAGCGCGACGCCGTACTGGCTGCTCAATCGCATCGCGGTGGATTATCGCGCCAGCATCGTCTCGCTCGACTTCGGCGCGCTCGACTTCATCTCACCCAAGCGCAACCGATTGGCCTATCGCGTGGCGGGTCTCTCCGATCAGTGGATCGACTTGGGGGCGCAGCATCGCGTAACGCTCACCAACTTGGATGCCGGCGACCATTTGATCGAAGTGCGCGCAGCCAACGCCGATTCGGTGTGGAGCGAGCCGTTGCGGCTCACCGTGCATCGGGACGCCGCGCCGTGGCGCTCGTGGTGGGCGTACACGCTCTACGCGCTCGTGCTGTTCTTGGCGCTGGTGCAACGGGTTCGCGCGCACCGCGCCAAGATCCGCGGCATCGTCGAGGCGAAGCAGCGATTGGAGTCCGAAGTCACCATGCGCACGCACGAGCTGGTCGAAAGCAACCGCCAGCTTGCCGAGGCCGCGCAGGCGAAAAGCAACTTTCTGGCGCGCATGAGCCACGAGCTGCGCACGCCCATGAACGGCGTGGTCGGCATGACGGAGCTCTTGGGCCGCACCGCGCTGTCCTCGACCCAGACCCGGCTCACGCAGACCATCCGCTCCTCCGCGCAGATCCTCCTGCAAATCGTCAACGACTTGCTCGATCTCTCGAAGATCCAGGCGGGCAAGGTCGAGTTCGAGTCGCTGCCCCTCGATCTCACCGGCCTGCTCGAAGAGTGCGCTGCGCTGTTTGCCGGCGCGGCCGAGGCAAAGGGTATCGAGCTCATCGTGTGCCCGCCCGCGCAGCACGCCGCCCTGCTCGGCGATCCGCTGCGCATTCGGCAGATCGTTCTCAATTTGATCGGCAACGCGGTGAAGTTCACGTTGCAGGGTGAGGTGGTGGTCAAGGCGGACATCGACGACGCCGAACCCGGCCGCTCGGCGCTCAAGATCGCGGTGAGCGATACCGGTGTCGGCATGGACGCGGCGACCATCGAGAAGGTGTTCGAGCCCTTTACCCAGGCCGACGAGTCGACCACGCGCCGCTTCGGCGGCACCGGATTGGGGCTTGCCATATGCCGGGAGCTCGTCGAGCTCATGGGCGGCACGGTGACCGCGGAAAGCCGGCTGAACGTCGGATCGACCTTCCACGTGCGCCTGCCGCTGAAGAGCGCCGGCGTCGCGGCCGCCGCGGCGCCGGCACCGCTCACACAGCGATCGGTGCGCATCCTCACGCGACGGCCCGCGCTCGCCGAAGCCCTCGTCCGCCATCTCGCGGCGCTCGGCGGGAAGAGCGTTTGCGATGCGCGCGACCACGGTAACGATGCGCTCGGGGGCGAGGATCTGCTGATCGCCGACCTGAGCACGCACGCGGCGGTGGTCGAGTCGGCTCTCCGCAGCGCACAGGCTTCGCGGCTGGTGATCGTCGCGAACGCTGCGCAAATCGAGGCGCTCGGCTGCCAGGACCGGATCGACCCCGAGCGGGTGGTCGCGAAGCCCGTGCAGCGCGAGGCGCTCTGTGCCGCCCTGCGCCGCGCCGAAGGTCTCAGTGGGGGCGCGGGCGCGGCATCGGATGCTGCGGCCGATCTCGCAGCCATCGGCGCTCACGTGCTGTTGGTCGAGGATGAGCCCGTCAATGCGGCCGTCGCACAGGGCTATTTCGAGGAGCTCGGCTGCACCTCGGTCTGGGCGGAGAGCGGCCGGGAGGCCGTCGCACGCAGCGCCATCGAACGTTTCGACCTCATCATGATGGATCTCAACATGCCGACCATGGACGGCTTTGCGACCACCCGATTGATTCGGGAGCACGAACGCGGAATGGCGCGCATACCCATCATCGCGCTCACCGCCCACGATGCGAAGAACTACCGCGGCGCTTGCCTCGCCGCCGGTATGGATGACCTCATGAGCAAGCCCTATACGCTCGATCAGTGCGCGCAGCTGCTGCGCCGGTGGATCAAGCGTTCGCCGCACGACTCGGCGGAGGCAGCACGCGCGGCGGGGCGGCCCACGCCGCTGCCCGAGGCTTCGAGCACGGCGGCACGCGCCGCGGCGGCATCGGACGCCGCGCTACCTCCTGTTGAAGCCACAGCGCAGATCGACGCACAGACCGTGACCGGACTCAAGAATCTGCGCAGCCTCGGGCAGTCCGATCTCTACTCCAAGCTCGTCGGGCTGTTTCAGCCCGCCTCGGATAAGGCGATCGCCGAGCTCGGCGCGGCGCTTGCCGCGGACGACTTCGAGGGCGCCGCCGGCGTCTGCCATAAATTCGCCTCGAGCGCAGCGAACGTGGGGGCGCTGGTCTTCGCCCGCCACGTGCGCGACCTCGAGAGACTGTGCCGCGACCGCGACGGCGTGCGCGCTGCGCGTCTATTCGGTGCGATCCGGGCGGCGCACCCCACTCTCATCGAGGAGCTGACGCGGCTGCAATTGCGGGAGAGCGCATGAGCGCCACCGCGCCTACCGCGCCCATCGCCATCATCGCCGACGACGAGGATCTCGGGCGCCTGCTGCTCGCCGAGACGGCGGCCGCATCCGGGCTCACCGCCCAGAGCTTCGACAACGGCATGGAGGCGCTGCAGGCCGCCCTGGCTCATGAAGTGGCCATCGTGCTCCTGGACGTCGACATGCCGGGAATGGACGGCTATGCCGTGTGCCGGCGCCTGCGCGCCGAGCCGCGCTTTGCCACGGTGCCCATCGTCATGGTGACCGGCCACGAGGACTCCGCCGCGATCAGCCGCGCGTTCGAGGCAGGCGCCACCGATTTCATCTCCAAACCCGTCAACTGGTCGCTCCTGCCGCGGCGCTTGGCTTACATCCTGCGCAACGCCGCCGCCGCCGAGCGCATCGAGCGGCTCGCGTATTTCGACACCCTTACCGGCCTGCCGAACCGCCAGCACTGCATCGATACCGCGGAGCGGCTGTTCGCCGACGCCGCAGCGGCCCAAGAGAAAGTCGCCGTGATCTACGCCGACCTCAACAGCTTCAAGCGCGTCAACGACACATTCGGCCACTCCGCCGGCGATGCGGTGCTCCGGAACGTCGCGGGCAGGCTCGCTCGTGCGCTCGCTCCGTTTCAAGCGGCGCATGACTCGGTGTCGGTGGCACGCTTCGGCGGCGACGAATTCGTCGTGCTGGTGGGCGCCGCCGAGGCGGGCTCCGTCGCGCTCGAGATCGCGAGCGCCTGCGCGTCGGTGCTCAACGATCCGATCGTGCATGACGGCCTCGAGTTCTATTCCGCCCCGAGCATCGGCATCGCCGTGTACCCGGACGACGGCCCGGACGTTGCGACGGTGCTCAAGCACGCCGACACGGCGATGTACCAGGCCAAGTCGGGCGTGTCGGGATCGGTCGTCACGTACACCGCCGCGATGAGCGCGCGGCTGCGCGACTGGCTCGACCTCGAGGGCCGGCTGCGCCGCGCCGTTCACGACAGTCAGCTGCAGCTCGTCTACCAGCCGAAGTTCCGGCTCAGCGACACGCGGATGGTCGGGGTCGAGGCGCTGCTGCGCTGGTGCGACGCGGAGCACGGCGACATTCCGCCGACGCGCTTCATCGAGATCGCCGAGGACAGCGGCTTGATCATCGACCTCGGCGGCTGGGTGATCCGCGCCGCGTGCCGCCAGCTGCGCGAGTGGCAAGACGCCGGCCTCGCGGTCCCGGTGGCGATCAATGTTTCCGGTAAAGAGCTGCTGCACGGCGATCCGGCGCGGGTGATCGAGACGGAAGCCGCTGCCGCCGGGGTGCCGGCGGCCCTCATCGAGGTCGAGATCACCGAATCGCTCCTGGTCAAGGACTCCGCACGCGTACGCGGCGCGCTTGCGCGGCTGCGCGAGCTTGGCTGCCGCATCGCGCTCGACGATTTCGGCACCGGGTATTCCTCACTCGCATACATCACGCGCTTTCCGCCCGACCGCATCAAGATCGACAAGGCGTTCGTGCAAAACCTCGATCGCTCGGCCGCCGATGCGGCGATTGCGAATGCGATATTGTCGTTGGGCGAGAGTTTGAATGTCACGATCACCGCAGAAGGCATCGAGCGTCCGGGTCAGCTCGAATGGCTGCGTAAGCGCGGCTGTCACGAGGCTCAGGGCTTTCTCTTGTCGCGGCCGCTCGCGGCGCACGAGGTCGCGGAGCGATATTTCGCGGGAACCCTAGACCAGCGGCACACCCTTCGCGACGCGCACCACCGCCGTGCCCGCGATCTTGTCGTGCCAGGCCTGCCTGCCGGGGTCGAAGGCGATCCAGAAGAATCCGAGGCCCGCCACCACCAGCGATAGGAAGCAGCCGAGCGCGCGCACGATCGCGGTCTCCCAGTCGATCGGCCGGCCGTCGAGCCGCACGACCTGCAGATCGAACACGATGCCGCCGATCGTTGAGCCGCGCAGCTTCCACATGATCGCGCCGTACACCGCGAGCATCACGAGCTCCATATTGAAGACGTGGTGCAGGATCCCCATGAGAACACCGATCAGCAGCGCGTCGATGAGCAGCGCCAGCATACGGATCCAAAACCCGGCGCGCGGCATGGCGGCGGTGATGGCCGCTGCGGCGGGCGCCGCCGGGGGCGGCGTGGCCCCCGCGGGCGCGGTCCCAGCCGGAGCGGTCCCACCCGGCGCCGCCCCAGCCGGCACCGTCCCGGCGGGCGTGGCGCCGGCGGGCGTGGCGCCGGCAGGTGCGGCCTCGGCGGATGCGGCCGCGAACGCCGCGCCGCCCGCCGCGGCTGCGCCGAGAGGCGCGCCGCCCGACG
>JBEKVP010000163.1:0-5992 GCA_049513935.1 Steroidobacteraceae bacterium | reverse complement strand
CACCGGCGAAGCGGCGCTCTGTGAGGATATCCACCGGCCCCCGTTCGTCATAGATGGCAGGGATGCTTTAATCGCGGCGGGTGTTCGCTCGCTGGCCTGTCTGCCGTTGCGGGTCGATGGTACCCCGGTGGGATCATTCCTGTGCGGGACGCTGACGACCGGCGTCATTGGTGCCGAAGAAATGCTCTTGCTCGAGGAAGTCGCATCGAATCTCTCCTTTGCCCTTCAATATCTCAATAAGCGGGACGCGGTCCGGTTTTTATCCTATTTCGAGCCGCTGACGGGACTTGCCAAGCGAGCTCTGTTCTGCGAACGCTTGAGCCGCCTGCTGAATCGAGGCACCGCGCGCTTACCGCGGCTTGCCGTGACGGTGTTCGATATCGAACACTTGAGCGTCATCAATGACTCATTCGGGCGCCACACCGGCGATCGGCTCCTGCAGTGCGTCGCGGAACGGTTGAAGGGCCACTTTCCCGATACGGAGCAGCTCGCGCACTTGGGCGGCGGCACATTCCTGACCATGAGCGCTTTGCCCGAACACGCCGAGGATGAAATTCGGGTGCTCAACAGCGACCTCAACCGGATGTTCGATCGGTCGTTCAGCGTCGATGGTCGCGATATCGTGGTAAAGATCAAAAGCGGGCTTGCCTGCTTTCCGGAAGACGGTAAAGAACCGCATGCACTCGTGCAGAACGCCGAAGCGGCCCTGAAAGAGGCGAAAACATCGGGCGAGCAGTACCTGCATCATCGGATCGAGATGAATTCGGAGCTCGCGCGCCGCGTCGGGATGGAACACCGCTTGCGCTCGGCGCTCGAGGGCGAGCAGTTTGTACTCCATTACCAGCCAAAAGTGACGCTACGCAGCGGCAAAATCTCGAGCGTCGAGGCATTGCTGCGTTGGCACGATCCGGAAGACGGATTGATCGCGCCGGGGACTTTTCTCCCCTTGCTCGAATCCGCCGGACTCATGCCCGCGATCGGCGCATGGGTATTGAGGCGAGCGGCCGCGGACTGTCGAGAATGGCGCCGGTCCGGCATGCCTCCCGTTAGGATCGCCGTCAACATCTCGCCGCCGGAGCTGCGCCGGCGCAATACGGCGAAGGAAATCCTCGAATGTCTCGGCGACCTCGTCGGCGATCCGCACTGGGGTGTCGATATCGAGGTCACCGAGGGCGCATTCGTCGGCGATTCTTCGGCCTGCGTGCATTCGCTGAGGTTGCTGCGGGCCGCGGGTGTCCGCATTGCGATCGATGATTTTGGAACCGGCTTCTCCTCGCTCGGACGCCTCTCGGAACTCCCGATCGATACCCTCAAGATCGATCGCTCGTTCACGGCGCGTCTACCCGCGGACCGCAAGGGTTGCACGCTCGTCTCGACGATCATCGGTTTGGCGCACGCATTCGACATGACTACCGTCGCGGAGGGTGTGGAGACGCAAGCGCAGCTCGACTATCTCATTAGAGAGGGCTGCGACGAGTCGCAGGGGTATCTGCACAGCAGGCCCGTGCCGAAAGAGGAATTCGAGCGCTTGTTGAGCTTTTGCAGTCCCAAGACTGACAGCGGTAGCGCGGCTCGCTGAAATGAGCGCGCTCGATTACGGAGCGCAGCTTGTGCGTTGACAGTGCAGGCCGCGAGCGGATGCCCTCCCGCAGTGTGAGTTCCCGCGCAAAGCCGCGCGCACAAATCCCTGTTTTTCAGCGGAAATGAGCGCATGCGATTCGACTCAGCCGCGGACCTAGGGATTCACCCCGGGCTATTCGTTCAAGGGCTGGTGAGGAGTCTGTGCGAAGCCAAGTCAAGTCGCGCGCGGGGCCGCTAGCTCGGCGAGGTAGCCTCGCCACGAGCCGCAACGCGTGATGTCCTCCGCGATGTCGAGTGCATGGGCTTCGCAGAGGAAGCCCGCGACGCACTCGCCATCCTCGAGTTCCACCGTGCCGATACCGAGGGGCGCCGGGATGGCGCGCACCAGCGAGCCGAAGTCCGCGGCTCGGATGCCCCAGACTTCCACCTCGATCGGTGCGCCTCCTTCGGACACCCGCACCAGGCCCGGCCTCCGAGCACCGGGTAACGCGAAGAGGCGGTAGCAAGCCGCGGTTCGAGCCTTGCGCAGCAGTCGCCCGCCCCGGTCACGCAATTCCCGATTGAGCGGGAGACCCTCCATGTGCGCGCCGCAGACCGCAAGCCCCATGATGTCGGGCGCGGTGATCGCGGGCGCAGGGGGCGCCGCCGGCAGGGTCCATGGCATTGCGCCCAGCGTGTCGACCGCCACGCGATGCAGACGCGCGCCGAGCGCAAGCAAGGCGCGATCGGTGGCTCGCGGGCCGATCAGTGAGATGCCGAAGGGGAGAGCGTCGGCACGAAAGCCGGCCGGAACCGCCACCGCCGCGAGATCCAAGAGATTCACGAAGTTGGTGTAGTAGCCGAGGCGCGAATTGAGATTGATCGGGTCCCCCTCGAGCTCAGCCACGGTGAACAGGGTGCCCGCCGTCGGGGTCATGAGGATATCGATCTCATCCCACGCTTTGTCACTCCGGCGCTTCAATTCCATGAGGCGGTACTGCGCCTTGAACGCCGCGACGGCGGACAGGGAGCGCGCGGCGGCGATGATTCGATGCGTCACCGGGTGCAGTGCATCGGGCTTCGACTCGATGAGCGACTCGACAGCCGCATAGCGCTCGGCGGTCCAAGGCCCCTCGTAGAGCAAGCGCGCGGTCTCGAGGAAAGGCTCGAAGTCGATCAATTGCACGGTGAACCCGAGCTCGCGGGCGCGCGCGACGGCGCGAGCGAAGAGGCGCGAGAAGCCTTCATCGCCGAAGAACTCGAGCTGATCGGGCCGCGGAATTCCGATGCGCGAGCCGCGCAAGCTCGCGTTGTCGGTCAATCGCGAATAGGCGTCATCGGAGTCGAACGCCTCCGCGACCGCGAGCACTAGGGCGGCATCCTCGGCCGTCAGGGCAAAGATCGAGACGCAGTCGAGGGAGCGGCAAGCCGGAACGACGCCTCGCGTGCTCAATCTTCCGAGGCTCGGCTTCAGGCCCACGATGTTGTTGAAGGCAGCCGGCACCCGCCCGGAGCCCGCAGTATCGGTGCCGAGCGCGAAGCTCGCGATACCGAGCGCCACGGCGATTGCAGAGCCCGAGCTCGAGCCCCCGGATATGTAGTCCGGATTGAAGCTGTTGCGGCAGATCCCGTATGGTGACCGCGTACCCACCAATCCGGTCGCGAATTGATCCAGGTTGGTCTTGCCCAAGGGAATGGCGCCAGCCTCGATGAGCCTCTCGACGACGGTGGCGGAGCGCTCGGGCACGTAGGCGAATTCACGGCAGGCCGCGGTCGTCGCTATACCGGCAAGATCGATATTGTCCTTGATGACGAAGGGGATGCCGAAGAGCGGCAGCTCCTCGATGGGGCGCTCGTTGAGGCGCTCCAAGTACGTCCGCACCTGCGCGGGTGTCAGGCGCGTGATCCAAAGGTTGAGTGCCTGTGCGCGCTCGGCTCGCTCCCATGCGGTCTCGACCACATCGAGCGGCCGGAAGCGGCCGGCACGGTAGCCCGCACGGAGATCATCGAGAAGAAATCGGTCGGTCGAGCTCATGCATGAACTATACGTGAGCGAAAGGCACCGCTTGCGCCCGGTATGGGGGCATCGCGCGACCTCACCTGGTCCAACGCAGTGCACGGAAGCACCGCGCGGTCGTCTCCGCGGCGCGCGGATCGGTCGGGCGACACTCACACTCTCGCCCAATTCGGCGCAAATCAACAAGAACGCGGACACCGCGCCCATCCGGCACAGCTTTTGCAGCTTCGTTCTTGAAATGTGCGTCTAGGGTTCCAGCCTGACTCGTCAGGTGCTCGGTCCGAGAGAGGCAGTCCAGACCGCTTCGCGGCGGTTTGGATACACGGCGGGACAAAAGCCCGGGAGATCGGTCGAGGAGCCTCCGGCGCCCTTGGGATGATCACCTGGCTCAAGGCGCCATGTCCCGGAAGGGACTCCTCGTTCAGCAACGTGATTGCCCGAGGAGAGCGCAATGAACCCCTATCACGAGTCCAGCATCGACGGCGGCAAGCACTGGTCGCTGACTTTGCGCGGCGGCACGGCGATGCGGCTGATCGATGTCGGCGGCGGCGCGAATGTGGGGATGCTGTTCTATAACCCCTACAACCTGCTCGAACGCTACAACGCGCCCGACACGCTGAAGTGTCAACACACGTTCAAATTGACGCGCGGCCATTGCCTGTATTCCGACATGGGCAGGATCTTCTGCTCGATCACCGAGGATTCGGTCGGCTGGCACGACACGGTGTGCGGGAACAGCGACCGCGCGCTCGTCGATGGGCGCTGGGGCCCGCAAAGCTATCAAGCGCACCGCAACGACTGGACCCAGAATGGCCACGATGCCTTCCTGGTCGAGGGCAGCAAGTACGGTCTGGGGCGGCGCGACCTCGCGGCGAACGTCAACTGGTTCAGCAAAGCGGCAGCGGCGGATGATGGCGCCTTGAGCTTCCATCCGGGGAACTCCCGGGCCGGCGACTACGTCGAGCTGCGCTTCGAGATGGACACCCTCGTCCTATTTCACACCTGTCCCCACCCCATGAATTCCGCGCCCGCCTACCCGCGCGCGCCGGTCAAATATCAGCTCCGCCACGCGCCCGCCGTTTCGGACGATGACTTCTGCCGCAATTTCCGGCCCGAGAACGGACGTGGATTCATCAACACCGAGCTTTACCGGAGCCATGGCCCATGCAACCCGCGATAACCGCTCGCATCCCAGCCGGCACGTATTGGATCGACGTCATTTCTCGCGGATCCCGGTTTCGCATCGTCGACGTCGAAGGCAACCAGGCCGCGGACACGCTGTTTTTTTCCGCGCATGACCCCGCGGAGCGCTATAGCGCGGTCGACACCATCCGGGGGCAGCGCAACGTCTATCTGACTCAGGGCTCGAAGCTCCTGTCGACGGAGGGCAACGTGCTCGCGGAGATCATCGACGACACCGTGGGTCGCCACGACACCTTGGGCGGTGCGTGCGCGGCGGAATCCAATCAAATCCGCTACGCGCTCGAGAAGAACACCATGCATTCGTGCCGCGACAGCTATCTCCTCGCGGTGGCGCAGAACGCGCGCTTCGGTCTCACCAAGCGAGATCTCACGCACAACATCAATTTCTTCATGAACGTTCCGGTGACGGCGGATGGCGGCCTCACCTTCGCGGACGGGATGAGCGCGGCGGGCAAGTACGTCGAGATGCGAGCCGCGATGGATATCAGTCTCTTGATCTCGAATTGCCCGCAGCTCAACAACCCCTGCAACGCCTACAACCCCACGCCGATCGATCTTTTGATCTGGGAGCCGGATGTTCCGTAAGGTCCTCATCGCCAATCGCGGTGAGATCGCCTGCCGCATCATTCGGACACTCCGGCGCTTAGGGATAGCCTCGGTCGCCGTGTACTCAAACGCCGACCGCTATGCGCCGCATGTGCGGGAGGCGGACGAGGCGATCGAGATTGGACCGGCGCGGGCCTCCGAGAGCTACCTCGACCAGCAAGCTCTCATCGAGGCGGCCCGGGCGTCCGGCGCCGAGGCAATCCATCCGGGCTACGGATTCTTAAGCGAGAGTGCCGCTTTCGCCGAAGCCTGCGCCGCGGCCGACATCGTGTTCGTGGGCCCGACCCCGGCGCAGATCCGAGACTTTGGCCTGAAGCACCGCGCGCGGGAAATCGCGGTCGACACGGGAGTCCCACTCCTGCTCGGCAGCACGCTTCTCGCAAACCTCGAGGAGGCACAGCGCGAAGCCGAGCGAATCGGCTACCCCGTGATGCTCAAGAGCACGGCGGGCGGGGGCGGCATTGGCATGGCGCTGGTGCGCGGGCCTAAGGCACTGGCGACGGCCTTCGACAGCGTCGAGCGCGTGGCGCAAAAGAATTTCAGCCGCGGCGGGGTCTTTCTGGAGCGCTTCATCGAGCGTGCGCGGCACATCGAGGTGCAGATTTT
>JBEKVP010000162.1:0-6052 GCA_049513935.1 Steroidobacteraceae bacterium | reverse complement strand
GCCGAGAAGTGCGGTACGCCCCAGGCCCAGCCGATCAGCGCACCGACAAACATCGCAACGCCGACCCACAGGCCCACCAGGTGGCCCACACCGAACAGCGCGAAGGACAGCAAGAAATCGAAGCCGGTCACGCCGCCGCGTTCACCGCCGACGCGCAAATACTTCACCACGTCGCTGGCGAAGATGCGCGTGGCCACGATGCAGGCAAACCCCGCCGCGACGATCGCGCCCCAGAGCACGGCGGCGAGCCCGGCACGGCTGTCCTCGACCGCCCCGGCATCAGCGTGCTCGCCGCCGCCGACCTTGAGCACCTCTGCGCAGGCGACGCCCTCCGGGTAGGGCAGATCGGACTGCGACACCAGCGCGCGCCGCAGCGGGATCGAATACATCACGCCCAGGATCCCGCCGAGAGCACAGATCGCGCAGGAAACCCAGTACGGAAAGCCGGTCCACCAGCCGATCATCACCATGCCTGGCAGCACGAAGATGATCGCGGACAGGGTGCCGGCCGCCGAGGCGACGGTCTGCACGATGTTGTTTTCCTGGACGGTCATGCCCTTGAAGCCGCGCAGCACCGCCATGGAAATCACCGCGGCCGGGATCGAGGTGGCGAAGGTGAGGCCCGCTTTGAGTCCGAAGTAGACGTTGGCTGCGGTGAACGCCAGGGTGATGAGCACACCCAGAACCAAGCCGCGCAGCGTCAGTTCGGCGCGCGGTGTGATGGCGAGCGGTGCGGGCCTGGCAGGGTTGCTCATGTATCGTCCCCGGTTCTTGTCCTTTGGCCATGCTCGCGCGCCACGAGGCGCGCGAGCAGGATCGCGCCTTAATACAGCAGATACATCCGGACCGCCATCACTGTCTGGGAAGCGCAACTCGCGCGACGCGTCGCGACGGATCGAGTACCGGAAAATGCGAACGTCATCGGGAGGCAGCCCCGGGGTTCACTGTTAGAATTGGCCACATGTCCAGGGCCAGAGTGATCGGGCGCGAACCAGGGGGCGAGCTCGGACGCCTGTACGTCGTTTCGGCGCCGTCCGGGGCCGGCAAGACCAGCCTGGTGAGGGCGCTGATGGAGCGGGAGCCGCGGCTGGGTTTCTCTGTGTCCTACACCACGCGCGGGCCGCGCCCCAGCGAGGTCGATGGGCGCGATTACCATTTCGTCTCCGCCGCCGAATTCAGGGAAATGGTCGAGCGCGGCGAATTCCTCGAGCATGCGCAGCGCTTCGACAATCAGTACGGCACGGGGCTCCGTGCGGTCGAGGATGCATTGCGCGCGGGTGAGCGGTTGCTCCTCGAGATCGACTGGCAAGGAGCGCGCCAGGTACGCTCCCGTCTGCCTGCGGCGCGCAGCATTTTCATCCTGCCGCCGACTCGCCGGGCGCTGGAAGAGCGGCTCAATGCGCGCAGCAGCGACTCTTCGGCGGTCATCGCGCGCCGCCTCAAAGACGCCGCGGAGGACATCGCGCACTGGCGCGAGTTCGACTATGTCGTGATCAACGACCGGTTCGAGCAGGCGGTGGGGGATCTCTTGGACATCGTGCATGAGCGCGGGCAGCGCCTGGCGGCGAGCCGCCCCGAAGTGGTGCGCCTCGCGGGGGAACTCCTGACGGCGTAGCTCGCGGACGCGACCCGCCCAAAAAGCCTGAATGTCGCCTGCCGAGGCGCTTTCCTGCTATGCTTTCACTCCCTTCAACGGAACCCCAAAAGCCATGGCGCGGATCACGGTCGAAGATTGTCTGCAGAATGAGCCCAACCTTTTCAACCTGGTGCTGCTCGCCGCCAAGCGCGCGCGGCGCCTGGCGAACGGCGCCGAAGCGACCGTCGAGTGGGAGAACGACAAGCCGACCGTCGTTGCGCTGCGCGAGATTGCCGCAGGAAACATCACGCTCGAGATGCTCGAGGAGCCCGAGGAACCGGCGCAGGCGCCGGCCAACGAGATGGAGATTCCTTCCGATTTCCGCGCCCCGCAACTTGGCCTAGGGGACTAGCCTCACCCTTAGGTACCGATGGATTATGCGTCTTCCATACTCGGTTTTTTACCCGGTGGAAGACGCTCCACGGGGATCAGTCAGCTTCTAGATAAGCTCGAGGGCTATCTCGCTCCCGCGCAGGTCGAGCGCGTGCGCGAAGCCTACGATTTCGGCGCGGAGCGTCATCAAGGCCAGAAACGCGTATCGGGCGAACCCTACATCACGCATCCGGTCGCGGTAGCCGACATTCTCGCGGATCTCAAGCTCGACGCCGACACCCTGGTCGCCGCTATCCTGCACGATGTGATCGAGGATACCCCGACCGCGAAAGCCGAGATTGCCTCCATCTTCGGTCAGGTCGTCGCCGAGCTCGTGGACGGGGTGAGCAAGCTCGACCAGATTCAGTTCAAGAATCGCCAGGAAGCGCAGGCGGAGAGCTTCCGCAAGATGCTGCTTGCCATGGTGCGGGATATCCGCGTCATCATGGTCAAGCTCGCCGACCGGATGCACAACATGCGCACCTTGGGCGTCATGCCGCCGGTCAAGCGGCGGCGCATCGCACGCGAGACTCTCGAGATCTACGCGCCGATCGCCGAGCGCCTCGGCCTCTACGCCGTCAAGCTCGAACTCGAGGATCTCGGATTTCGCGCGCTCTACCCGTACCGCTACCGCGTACTCGAGCGCGAGGTCAAGCGCGTGCGCGGCAATCAGAAGCAGTTCATCGCAAAAATCGCCGAAACGTTCAAGAACACCCTGCAGAAGGCGCAGATTACGGCCGCCGTCGAGGGGCGCGAGAAGCACCTCTACAGCATCTACAAGAAGATGCAGAACAAGCACATCTCCTTGAACGAGATGGTGGACGTGTACGGCTTTCGCATCGTCGTCGACAACGTCGACACTTCCTACCGCACGCTCGGCTTGGTTCACAGCGTCTACAAGCCCATGCCGGGGCGCTTCAAGGACTACATCGCCATACCGCGCGTCAACGGCTACCAGTCGCTGCATACCACTCTGTTCGGGCCGAACGGCGTGCCGATCGAGGTTCAGATCCGCTCCGAACAGATGCACCGGGTCGCCGAGTCGGGCATCGCCGCGCACTGGAAGTACAAGTCCGGCGGCGACACGTTCGGCGGCATCGAGCACGACCGGGCGCGCGAATGGCTCGCGAGCTTGGTGCAAATCCAGGAGGGCGGCAGCTCCGAGGAGTTCCTCGAGAGCGTCAAGGTCGATCTCTTCCCGGACAAGGTCTACGTGTTCACACCGAAGGGCAAGATCTTGCGGCTGCCGACCGGAGCGACGGCGGTCGATTTCGCTTATGCGATCCACACCGACGTGGGCAACCGCTGCGTCGCGGCCAAGGTCGACCGGCGCCTCGTGCCGCTGCGCACGCCGCTGCGCAACGGCCAGACCGTTGAGATCATCACCGCCAAGGGCGCGACGCCGAATCCGGCCTGGTCCAGCTTTCTGGTCACGGCCAAGGCGCGTGCGGCCATCCGCCAGTACCTCAAGAACTTGAAGCGCAGCGAGGCGGTCGAGCTCGGCAGGCGTTTGCTCGGGCAGGCGCTCGAGGAGCTATCCCTGAGCCTGAAGAAGATCGCCCCTGCCGACATCGAGCGGATCGTAAAGGAGCTGAACCTGAAGGATGCCGACGAGCTGTTCGAGAAGATCGGGTTGGGCGAGCGGTTGGCGCCCCTGGTCGCCCGGCATTTGCACCCGGCGCGGGACGGCGAGGCGAGTCTCTCGAGCGGGCCTTTGATGATCGCGGGCACGGAAGGCCTCTTGGTCACCTACGCACGCTGCTGCTTTCCGATTCCGAACGATCCCATCATGGCGTACCTCTCGGCCGGCCGCGGCGTGATGATCCACCGGCAGAACTGCGGTAATCTCGCCGAGTACCGCAAGCAGCCGGACAAGTGGCTGTCGGTCGCCTGGGAGGCGACACGCGGCCGACTGTTCAGCTCGGAGATTCAGCTCGACATCAACAACCGGGTGGGGGTTCTCGCGGCCGTGGCCTCGAGCATCGCGGGCACCGAGACCAACATCGATCAGGTGTCGCTCGAGGAGCATGACGTGAACAGCTCCTCGCTCAGGTTTCAGCTGCAGGTTCGCGACCGCAAGCACCTCGCTCAGGTCATCCGCACCATACGCCGAATGCCGGACGTGCAGCGCGTGTTCCGTACGCTCGCCTGACGCGCATCTTCGACCACGGCTTCAAACATCAGGAACGCAACATCATGAGCAAAAAGATCATCTCAACCGCAAACGCGCCGGCCGCCATCGGCACCTATTCGCAGGCTGCGCAGGTCGGCAACACCATCTGGGTGTCCGGGCAGATCGCCCTGGATCCCAAGACCAAGGAGCTGGTCGGCGGCGGCATCGAGGCGGAGGCGCATCAGGTCTTCAAGAACGTGAAGGCGATCGTCACGGCTGCCGGCGCGGGTCTGGACGACGTGGTCAAGGCCACGGTCTTTCTGACCGATCTCAACAACTTCGCGCTGGTCAACAAGATCATGGCCGAATATTTCCGCGAACCGTACCCGGCGCGCGCGGCGCTCGGCGTCTCGGCGCTGCCGCGCGGGGCGCAGATCGAAGTGGAGTGCATCGTCGCGCTGTGATCGACGGGAAGCCGGTTACCGCGCTGCGCGGGGTCGGCTCCGGCCTCGCTGAGCGGCTGCGCGCGCTCGGCGTCGAGACCATGCAGGATCTCCTGTTCCTCCTGCCCCTGCGCTACGAGGACCGCACGCGCATCGTGCCGCTGGGCGAGCTCATGCCCGGTCAGCGCGCCGCGGTCGAGGGCGAGGTACTGCTCACGGAGGTCGCGTTTCGCGGACGGCGGCAGCTGCTCTCGAGGATCTCCGACGGGTCGGGCTTCCTCACGCTGCGCTTTTTTTACTTCACCGCCCAGCAGCGCGAGGGGCTGGCGCGCGGGGTACGCGTGCGCTGTTTCGGCGAGGTGCGCCGCGGTCCGAAGGGCTTGGAGATCGTGCACCCGGAATATCGGCGCGCCGATCGCGCCGCCGCCAGCGGGGCCGATGAGCACCTGACCCCGATCTATCCGGGCACCTGTGGTATCACGCAAGGACGGATGCGCCAGATGGTGGGGAGCGCGCTCGATCAGACGGCGGCGGCAGACCTTCAAGACTGGCTGCCGCCCGCCGTGCTCGGCGGCTCGCGTCTGCCCACGCTGCGCGAGGCCCTGCAGTACGTGCATCGCCCACCCGCGGACGCGCCGGTCGACTTGCTGCTCGATTGGCGGCACCCGGCCCAGCGCCGGCTCGCCTTCGAGGAGCTGCTGGCTCACCAGCTCTCCTTGAAGCTTCTGCGCAAGCGCATCCAGCAGGATCCGGGCTGGCCGCTCGCCCGCGGCGGCGAGCTCAAAACGCGATTGCTCGCGGCGCTGCCTTTTAGCCCCACGCGCGCGCAGCGGCGCGTGCTCGGCGAGATCGAGGCGGACCTCGGGCTCGGCAAGCCGATGCTGCGCCTGGTGCAGGGAGACGTGGGTTGCGGCAAGACGCTGGTCGCAGCGCTCGCCGCGGCCTGCGCCATCGAACAGGGACGCCAGGTCGCTTTGATGGCGCCCACCGAACTGCTCGCCGATCAGCACGCGCAGAGTTTGCGGCGCTGGTTCGAGCCGCTGGGAATCGCCGTCGCGCTGCTCACCGGACGGCAGACCGGCAAGGCGCGCCGCGCGGTGCTCGAAGGAATCCGCGAGGGTCATGCGCAGCTGGTCATCGGCACGCACGCGCTGTTCCAGGAAGGGGTCGCGTTTGCATCGCTCGCCCTGGTGATCGTCGATGAGCAGCATCGCTTCGGCGTGCATCAGCGCCTCAGCTTGCGCGAGAAGGGCGCGCAGGGCGGACGCCAACCTCATCAGCTGATCATGACCGCGACGCCGATCCCGCGTACCTTGGCGATGACCGCCTATGCGGATCTCGACGTGTCGATCATCGACGAGCTGCCGCCGGGGCGCACTCCGGTGAAGACCGTCGCTCTCGCGGACACGCGGCGCGACGAGGTCGTGATGCGCATCCGCAGCGCATGTCTCGCAGGACGCCAGGCTTATTGGGTTTGTCCGCTGATCG